>JBAZPE010000022.1:0-11415 GCA_041648375.1 Burkholderiaceae bacterium
CTCAATGACGCCAGCCAGGTCCGGGCATTCGTCAGCGCGGGCTATGCCACCTTCGATCGCATCGCTGCCCTGCCCTACCCCACGCTTGCCTTGATCAGCGGACCCTGCCTGGGCGGCGGGCTCGAGTTCGCGCTGGCGTGCACGCGCCGCATCGTCGTGGACACCCCCCAGACCCGGCTGGGTCTGCCGGAAGTCATGCTGGGCATCGTGCCGGGATGGGGGGGCATGCGACGCTTGCCCGAGACCATCGGGGCGCCGGTCGCCCTGGACCTCATGCTCACAGGCCGCAGCCTGGATGCGTCCCGGGCCGTGCGCAGCGGCCTGGCTGACTTCAAGGTGGCGCCCCGCCTGGCAGAGCAATCGGCCCAGGCGCACGTGCTCACCCGTTCTGCGCCTCGGCGTGCAGGGGGACTGGGTAAGGTCCTGAATCTGCCCTTCATGCGCAGGATCACCGCGTGGCGGGCAACCAAGACGGTGAATGCACGGGACCCCTATCACCACTACCCCGCGCCTCGCGCCATTATCGATATCTGGTCCCGGCACAACGGCGATCCCATGCAGGCGACAGCGACCGTCGATGCCCTGTTCGCTTCGGCACCTGCCCGCAATCTAGTGCGTGTCTTTCATCTGCAGGAGCGCCTGAAATCGTTTGCGCGCCCCAAGGGCGACAGCCGTCCGGCCGAACCCGCACCGGCACATGTGCACGTCATCGGCGCAGGCACCATGGGCGGAGACATCGCGGCCTGGTGTGCCTACAAAGGCATGACGGTCACGCTCACCGACACCGATCCCACGCGCATTGCCTTGGCACAGACACGTGCCCGCAAGCTTTTTGCGCGCCGACTGCGCGACAGCTTGCGCGCGCGTGGCGCTTTTGACAGGCTCATTCCCGATCCAAACGGCGATGGGGTGCGTCGCGCCGATATCGTTCTGGAGGCGATTGCCGAGAACGCCGATGCCAAGCGCGCGTTATATCGCGAGATCGAGCCGCGCATGAAAATCGACGCGGTGCTTGCAACAAATACATCTAGTCTGCTGCTCTCGGAACTCTACCCCGCGCTCAAATTGCCCCAGCGATTGGTCGGTGTGCACTTCTTCAACCCGGTAGCCAAGCTGCCGCTGGTGGAAATCGTCAGCTCGAATGTTTCAGGTGCGAGTTACGGCGCGCGCGCCACGCGCTGGGTGGGTATGCTGGGCAAACTACCACTCCCGGTGCGCGATGTGCCAGGTTTTCTGGTCAACGCGGTGCTTGCGCCTTACCTGAACGAGGCCATTCGCTGCGTCGAGGAAGGCGTGCCACCCGAAGCAGTCGATGAAGCCATGCTCGCCTTCGGCATGCCGATGGGTCCCATCGAACTTGCCGACAAAGTGGGGCTGGATGTTGTGCGCGCTGCGGGTGCCGAACTCGTGTCGGGCGCCGAGGTACCGGCAGTATTGCAACGTTTGATCGACCAGGGGCAACTCGGGGAGAAATCAGGAAAAGGGTTCTATCCGTGGCGCAACGGCCGGGCCATCAAAAATGGCAAGGGTCGCCCGGATGATGCGCTGGCAGAACGGCTGCTCGCACCGCTGCGCCGACAAGCGCAGGCACAGCTTGATGCCGGTGTGGTCGAGGATGCCGATCTGGTCGATGCAGGAATGATATTCGGGGCGGGCTTCGCCCCTTTCACAGGAGGTCCACTACACAGCCAGACATAGATGAAAGTCCAGGATGAAGAATCCGGTCAAAGGTTCACAAGAACCGGTAGAAAACGACACCAAAAGCAGTTATGCCACGAGGAGGCACACCATGCGTATGAACGCATTGACGCGCAATGTTTTATCCACCATCACCCTGGGATTGGGTGTGACGTCAGTTCACGCTGCAGGATTTCAGCTGCTGGAACAGAATGCCAGCGGACTGGGCAACGCTTACGCAGGCTCGGCAGCCGTCGCCGAGAACGCCAGCACCATTTTCTTCAACCCTGCCGGCATGAGCTATTTGCCCGGCGTGAATCTGTCCACAGGCGTGGCGGCGGTCAAGCCGTCGTTCAAGTTCAGTGACAACGGTAATTCGCGTAACCCGCTGGCCATGGGCGGCGGTCGCCCCAGAGGTGGCAACGGTGGCGATGCCGGCGGATGGGAGTTCGTGCCCAACGCCTACGGATCGCTGCAACTCAACGACCGTTTGCACGTCGGTATAGGCATCGGTGCACCGTTCGGTTTGTCCACGCACTACGACGACGATTGGGCGGGTCAATACCATTCACGCAAGTTCAAGATCCAGACCATCAACATCAACCCTTCGGTGTCCTACAAGGTCAACGACATGTTGGCGCTGGGTGCGGGCGTAAACTGGCAGCGTATCGATGCTGAATACACCAAGCAACAGGTTGTCGGCGTGGGCATGGCGCGGGCGGCCAAGGTGGAGATGGACGGCGATGCCTGGGGATGGAATCTGGGTGCCATGCTGCAACCCACCCCAGACACGCGTGTCGGTCTTTCGTATCGATCCAAGATGAAGCACAGTGCGTCGGGCACCACCAAGGTTCAGAACCTTGCCAAGTTCGATGCCCGCGCCGACGTGGATCTGCCCGACTCGGCCATCCTGAGCGTGATGCACAGTCTGACCCCGCGCTGGGATCTGCTGGCCGATGTGTCCTGGACCGGCTGGAGCAGCATTCCCGAGCTGAAAATCCGCAACAGCGGACCGGGTGCACAGAGCGACACGCTTAACCTGAAGTTCCGCGACACCTGGCGTTTTGCCGTGGGTGCGAACTACAAGGTGTCGGAACAGTGGAAGCTGAAATTCGGCGTGGCCTATGACCAGTCGCCGGTTCATAACGACAAGAATCGTCCCACGTCTCTGCCTGACAACAATCGGGTGTGGCTGTCCACCGGTGTGCAGTACCAGGCCACCAAAAACACCACCCTGGATGTGGGCTATACCTACCTGCACGTGCGCAAGACCAAGATCGACAACGACGGCGAAAGCCTGGCGACCAAAGGGCGCATTGCGGGCGATTACTCCAGCAAGGGCAACATTATCGGTGTTCAGCTGACCTCGCGGTTCTGACCTGCCTGTCGGGCCTCCCGTAAAAATCAGTTGCGCGCATAAAAAATACTCGTAGACTCTCTGGGATTGGCGGAATCGACAACTGTCGAAACCCCAGTCCCTTTTTCTATTGAACGAGTCAAACTATGAAATCCGATGATATGGGCAAGCTGATTCTCAGGCTTGCGCTGGGTATTCTCATCCTGCTTCATGGCATTGCCAAACTGAACAACGGTGTTGGCGGTATCGCCGGCATGTTGACCAGCCACGGTTTGCCAGGAAGCATCGCCTATCTTGCACTTGTAGGCGAAATCGTGGGCCCTGCATTGATCATTCTGGGCCTGTTCACCCGGTTCGGTGCTGTCATCATCGCGATCAACATGCTGTTTGCGATCGGCCTGGCACACATGGGACAGTTGGGCAGCATGACGCAGACCGGCGGCTGGGCGCTTGAACTTCAGGGCATGTTCCTGTTTACGGCCATCGCACTGGCGTTCATGGGCGCTGGCCGTTTCAGCATCGGTGGCGTGAGCGGCCGCTTGAACTGAACGCACATTCATGCGGCCAGACCGGCCGCATGAATGCATCATTGCTTGTGCAATATCTCCAGCACGACCGACGCGGGTCGGCACAGTCTCGTTCCTCCCGGCGCGACGACAAAAGGACGGTTGATCAGAACCGGGTTCTCGATCATCGCGTCAATCAGTTGCTCGTCAGTCACTGACGGATCATCCAACTCAAGCTCGGCAAAAAGCGATTCTTTTTCACGAATGGCCTCGCGTGGGGTCAGGCCTGCCTGCGCGATCAAGCCCGCCAGCACGGGCCGCGAGGGTGGATGCGTCAGGTACAGCACGATGGTGGGGTTGATGCCGGCGTCGGTGATCAACTTCAGGGCATCGCGGCTCGTTCCGCAACGCGGATTGTGATAAATGGTGGTGGTGTGTGTCATGGTGACCTCGATGTTGCGTTGACCCTGCATGCATTGTTTCATTTTCTCGCCAGCCCTGCCCTGCTCCTCCGTTAGGATGTCATACCGATACCGACAACGTCTACTGTTATGAATGCACTCTGGTGGCTGCGTGCCGATATGCGCACGCGTGATAACCCTGCCTTGCGGGCTGCGCTGGCCCATGGCCCCGTCGTGGCGATGTTTTACCTGGCACCCGATCAATGGCGCGCCCACGACGACTCCCCCGGCAAAGTGGACTTCTGGTTGCGCAACCTGGCTGATCTGAGCAACACGCTGGCCGCCATGAACGTCCCGTTGAAGATTATCCACGGCAACGACTGGTCCAGCAGTGCCCGGGACATTGCCTCGTTCTGTCGGGATCACAACATTACCTGCGTTCACGTTAACGCTGAATGGGGGGTCAACGAGCGCGAGCGCGACGAGCAGGTTGCCAACCGTCTCCAGAGCGAAGACATTTCCTTTGACGTTCATCAGGGCGCCACGTTGTTGCCCCCGGGCAGCCTGCTCAACGGTCAGGGTCAGCCCTATAAGGTGTTCACCCCTTACGCTCGCGCCTGCCGCGAGCGCTTGCGTAGCGCCATGCCCACACCGTCCAGGCGCCCCGCTGCGCAGGCCGAACACCCTCATGATGCGCAGGGGCACGTAGTCAACGCCGACAAAATACCCACGACAGTTGCTGGATACGAGGCACCCGACAATCAAACGCGCGCGTTCTGGCCGGCCGGCGAAGAGGCTGCCAGCGAGCGCTTGACCGCATTCGCCAACGACGCCATGAGCGATTACGACACGGCACGCGATCTGCCGGCACAGCCCGGAACCAGTCGTGTGTCTGCCTATCTGGCCGCTGGTGTGCTCTCCCCGGCGCAGTGTTTGTATGTGGCGCTTTCCATCAACCAGGGCGAACTCGATAGCGGGAAGTCCGGCGTACAGACCTGGGTGACGGAAATCATCTGGCGCGAGTTCTACATTCATTTGCTCGCGCTCAATCCTCACCTCTCCAAGCACAAGCCCATGCAGCCCCACACCGAACAGGTGCGCTGGCGCGACAGCCCCGAAGACCTGGCGGCCTGGCAGTCCGGGCACACGGGCATCCCCATCGTGGATGCGGCCATGAAGCAACTGGCTGCGCTGGGCTGGATGCACAACCGCCTGCGCATGGTGGCTGCCATGTTCCTGTCCAAGAATTTGCTGCTTGACTGGCGACTGGGTGAAAAGTGGTTCATGCAACACCTGGTTGATGGCGACCTCGCCTCCAATAACGGGGGATGGCAATGGAGCGCCTCCACTGGCGCAGACGCCGCACCGTATTTCCGGGTGTTCAATCCCGTGTCACAGTCCCAGCGCTTCGATCCCGAGGGCGTATTCCTCAGGCAATGGTTGCCCGAGCTTGCCTCGCTGAGCAACAAAGAGATTCACCAGCCTTCTGCTGCCAGTTGCCAACGCCTGGGCTATCCCGAGCCTATCGTGGACTTGTCTTCATCGCGCAAACGAGCAATCGAGGCGTTCGCCGGGCTGAGCCGGAAAAAGTGACGGGCGGCGCTACACTATGGCCCTTGATATCCGGAGGCGCCATGCAAGGACCTGATCGCACGCCCGCACGTCACGGCGAGTACAAAGTGCCTGGCGGCAAACTGGTCGTGATCGACCTGAACCTGCAAGGCAACCTTCTGTCTGACGTGCGCATCAGCGGAGACTTCTTTCTAGAGCCGCCGGAAGGTCTGGATGATCTGAATCGCGCGCTAGAAGGCGTGGCGATCGACACACCCGATGCCCAGATCATCGCACGGCTGAACGCGGCCTTGCGGCCCGAGAGCGAGATGTTCGGTTTCTCTGCCGAGGCAGTCGTTGTTGTTCTCAGGCGCGCCCTGGCTTGATCCATTCAAATACCATGACCCCATCCGATTCGACCCTCAGCGATAAACCCACCCCTTTGCCGCCCACCCAGTGGCGCGATTATCAGTGGGAACTGCTGCGTACACCCGCGCTTGATCCGTTGATGCACATGGCACTTGATGCGGTACTGGCAGACGAGGTGGCCGCCGGCCGGCGAGCGCCCAGCATCCGGTTATGGGAGTGGACCCGGGCGGCCGTGGTCATCGGCAGGTTCCAGAGCCTCAAAAACGAAGTGGATCCTGTGGGCGCACAGCGTCATGGCGTAGAGGTCGTGCGACGTGTCAGCGGTGGCGGTGCCATGTTCGTGGAACCGGGCAATACCATCACCTATTCTGTCTACGCCCCGGGTGATCTGGTGCGTGGCATGAGTTTTCAGGACTCGTATGCGTTTCTCGACCGGTGGGTGATCGATGCGTTGGGCACGCTCGGCATCAAGGCCTGGTATCAGCCCTTGAACGACATTGCGACCGACACCGGCAAAATCGGCGGTGCCGCGCAGGCGCGACGCGGCGGTGCCGTGCTGCACCACGTCACCATGGCGTATGACATCGATGCGGACAAGATGGTCGAGGTTCTGCGCATCGGCAAGGAAAAACTGTCGGACAAGGGCACGACCAGTGCCAAGAAACGCGTTGACCCGCTACGCAGTCAAACCGGGCTGGCGCGCGACGTCATCATCGAACACATGATGCAGACATTTCGTACCCAGAACGGTCTGGTCGACGCGAACGTGCAGGCGCACGAGTGGGCGTTGGCACGCCAGCAGATCGAACAGAAATACGGCACCGCCCAATGGCTCGCTCTGGTGCCCTGACCGACACACCCGTCCAACCAAGGAATTCCCCCATGCCATTTCGACTTCTCGCCAGGGTTGCGGCGCCCATCAGCCTCGCGCTTCTGGCGGCGTGCGCATCCCCCTCTGACCGGAACATCACCCTGGCAGGACCCGATGCCAGCGCACGGGCCAGCGGCTCGTCAGCCGCATCCGTGGATGAAAGCGGCGTTGCGGTTCGTCCCATCAAATACGCGCGCCAGAAGCCGGGTTGCAGCGGCACCTGCCCCAGGATCGAAGTCGACAGCATCGCGATCGAAAGTGCGCCCAAACTGACGCAGCTGATCGATAACGCCCTGGCCTACATGACCGGTGTGGACCCCGATCGTTCGGGTAATTACCGCAGTCTGCAGGAGTACGAACAACACTTTTGGGCGACTGCCCAGGCACGCGATGTCACGCAACTGCGCGCGCGCGTGCGCGACGCCTACAAAGGATTGATTACGGTGGAACTGACCACTGGCCAATACCTCACGGGTGCGGCCCACGGCATCCCGGCAACGCAGTTCTTGAACTGGGAGCGCGATCGCAATCGTGTGCTTGCCTTGAATGAAGCGCTGGTGCCTGGCAGACAGGACCAGTTCAACGCCGCGCTGCAGCGCGCGCATGGCCGGTGGAAAACCCAGTTGGAGGACTATCAGCGTGATCCGGGCGCCTTTGATCGCATGTGGCCTTTTCAGCCCACGGACAATTTCGCACTGACCCGCACGGGTGTAGTCATGAAGTACGACGCCTATGCCATCGCGCCCTATGCGTCGGGGCAGCCAGAAGTCGTCATTCCCTACAGCGAACTCACAGGCGTGTTGGATCCCAAATGGTTGCCGGGCTGATGATCCCGCGGAAATGAAACCGGGCGCGTGCGATGATCGCGCGCGCCCGGTCAGGCATCACAGGGCTGCAACACACATGGTGCAGCCTTGTCCTCCTCTGATCAGGGATACAGGCCGCGAACCTGGCGAGCCTGCAGAATGCGGGTACACGCCACGATGAAGGCGGCCGTGCGCAGGCTGACGTTTTCGTCATGCGCGGTTTTGGACACTGCGGCGTAAGCATCGCGCATGATGCGTTCCAGGCGATGGTTGATCTCGTCCTCGCTCCAGAAGAAGCTCGAAAAATCCTGCACCCATTCGAAGTAGCTGACCGTCACGCCACCGGCGTTGGCCAGCACATCGGGCACGACCATGATGCCGTTGTCCTTGAGGATATCGTCGGCTTCTGGCGTCGTGGGGCCGTTGGCGCCTTCGACCACGACCTTGGCGCGAATGGTGCCTGCGTTACCCGCGTGGATTTGCGACTCGAGCGCGGCCGGAATCAGGAACTCGGTTTCCAGGGCCCAGAAGGTATCGTTGTCGATGACCTGAGCGCCTTCAAAACCACCCACACCGCCGGTATTGGCCACATGAGCCAGCAGATCAGGCACATCCAGACCGAATTCGTTGTGAATGATGCCGGTGTGGTCTTGCACGGCAATGATCTTCGCCCCGGTGTCGTAAAACAGACGGGCCGCTGTGCCACCCACGTTACCGAAGCCCTGCACCACCACACGAGCCCCCACCACATCGAAACCGATATCGCGCGCCGCCTCGCAGCCCACGACATACACGCCACGGCCCGTGGCTTCGACCCGGCCCAGACTACCACCCAGCGAGATCGGCTTGCCGGTCACCACGCCAGTGGCGGACATGCCCTCGTTCATCGAGTACGTGTCCATCATCCAGGCCATCGTCTGGGCGCTGGTATTGACGTCGGGAGCTGGAATATCCTTATTCGGGCCGATGATCACGCCGATTTCCGTGGTGTATCGGCGTGTGATGCGTTCGAGTTCGGCTTGCGAATAATTGCGGGGATCGATACGAATACCGCCCTTCGCACCACCGTAGGGCAGGTTTACCGCTGCGTTCTTCACCGACATCCAGGCTGAAAGCGCCATCACCTCAGACAGGGTGACATCCTGGTGGAACCGCACGCCGCCTTTCCCGGGACCCCGCGAGAGGTTGTGCTGAACACGATAGCCCTCGAAGTGCGCGATCTTGCCATTGTCGAGTTCGACAGGCACATCCACGATCAGGATGCGTTTGGGGCGCTTCAGTGTTTCGACCCACCGTGCAAGACTGCCCAAATGAGGCGTCACGCGGTCCACCTGCTGCAAATAATTGCCCCACGGACCGAGGTCGTTGGCATCAAGATAGGAAGGCAGTGCGTGTTTGGCGATATCGCTCATCTAAGGGCTCCGTCAGTGGAATGCCGTTATTCTACTCAGAGAAACAATACGTCCCCAATAAAACGTGTTGTTTTTTAAATGGGGACGTATTAGTTCCGTTGTTGTCAGACTAAAAGGCCTGACCAAGCGAAAATGGTGTCGGTCTTAGCGATCGTGAATGCGCCACCTTATTCACCGCCCAAACGTACGCCGCTCACGCCACGAAGCACGCCCGGCTGATTGCCGTCGCTTGCGCTTGGACGCTCGGTGGAATCGCCACGCTCTTGCCCCGAAGGCGGCATGGGCGAAGGCGCGACCGAATCGGCTCGCGCAGGCGCCTGCCCCGCCGTGTTCACAGCGGGGACAGCATCAGCCGCAGGGCGGCTCGCTGCGGCTCGCCCGCGTTGCTGCTCTTGGCGCGATGCCAGCTCATCCAGGCGAGTCGCCAAACGCGTTGCATTGGCGGATCGCGCCCAGTCGGCCGCATTCAGGTTGGACAGGTTGCGCGTCGTGGGATCGGCGCCAGCATTGATCAACAGCGTCACCATCGCGTCGTTCTTCGACAGGGCAGCCATCATCAACGGCGTGGTGCCATCGGGCGCCGGCGCATTGATCATTGCCTTGCGTGAGATAAGCAGTTTGGCCACATCCAGCCGACCGCGCGATGCAGCGTAGTGCAGCGGCGTCCAGCCCAGGCGGTTGACTTGCGCGCCCCGGTCCAGCAGCTTGCGTGCTCTATCGGTTTCGCCAAGTACGCTGAGCAACATCAACGCGGTTTCACCCTCTTTGTTGGCCGCCTCGACATTCACCTTGGGGTTGCTGGCCAAGGCATCATAGGTCTTCCAGGCCTGGGTGCGCACGGCCTCCACGATGGTCGGCTGGCCATCGGGGCTGACGCGGTTGGGGTCGGCACCCTGTTGAATCAGCGGCTCTATCTGGTGCCAGAAGTCATTCTTGACGTAGAACCACCAATCGTTGAGGTCGGCGGCATTTGCGCTCAGCGAGACCGACAACAGGCAGGCGCCAGCCAGTCGAGCCCAGAAGGTGCGCGGCGAAGAGGTTGGCGAGGACGTGCGGCCAGCGTGGCCTGCGGTGAGCGAAGAGTGAACCATGCGGATTCCACAACAGATGGATGATCCCCTACTGTACTCGTTCGCCCTCGCTGACACATGCCAAACGGCAACAATTCATTGCGCCGCGCGGGAGAACAGACGGAAGAAATTCTCGGTGGTCGCACGCCCGACATCGGCCACCGGTATGCCGCGCAATTGCGCGATGTGCTCGGCGACGTGCATCACCAGCGAGGGATCATTGCGCTTGCCGCGAAACGGCACCGGTGCGAGATAGGGGGAATCCGTTTCGATCAGCAGACGATCCAGCGGCACCCGTGCTGCCACCTCGTGAATCTGGCGGGCGTTCTTGAAGGTCACGATGCCAGACATTGAAATGTAGAACCCCAGATCGAGCGCCGCCTGCGCCACCTCCCACGACTCGGTGAAGCAGTGCATGACGCCGCCCACCTGCTCGGCCTTTTCTTCCTGCAACATTCGAATCGTGTCTTCCGGGGCCGCACGGGTGTGAATGATCAGCGGCAATCCCGACTCACGCCCCGCCTGGATGTGACGACGAAACCGTTCGCGCTGCCAGTCCAGGGGTTCAGCCAGGCGGTAATAGTCCAGGCCGGTTTCGCCTATCGCAATCACGCGCGGATGGGCAGCCCGTGCCACCAGATCGGCCACTTCAGGCTCGGCCACATCCTCGTAATCCGGATGCACGCCCACCGACGCCCACAGCTCGGGATGCGCCTCGGCGAGCGCGATGATCGAGGGCCAGTCATCGAGATTGACGCTGACCACCAGCGCCTGCCCGACCTGATTGCGACGCATGTTGTCCAGGATGGCGGGCAGATCCTTGGCGAGATCGGGGAAATTCAGATGGCAGTGGGAATCGACGTACATGGTCATGTGGCACGACACGCCGCGACCGTGCGAAGCAGGCTGGCGTGTGCAAAAAGTTTGGCATTCAGGGGGTGACTGGCCAGGGCGCGCTGCTGGGTCAGCCAGCGTGACACCTCGGCCAGCCGCGCAGCGTCGGCTCGTACAGCAATCGCGCCCGACGCCTTGGCCAGCGCCGGATAATAGCGCACGGCCTGACCCGCAGCGCTGAAAGTGATGTCAACGCAAGCGCGCTGCAGCGTATCGATCCATTGCGCAGCCGGGGTCTTATCCAGCAAATCGGCCAGCGCACCAATATCGGGGCTCTCACCTTTGGCAAGCGGTTCGATCAACTGCGCAAGCCAGGGCGGGCATGGGGTGTCGCGTTGCGCCGCCAGTCGCTGGGCAGCCAACGGCGCCCCGCCGGCTGCGGCCAGCCATTCCGCAGGCGCAGATACCCCCTGCTCCTGCAACCACTGCAACGATTGCTCGGCACCCGGCGCGGCCAATGGCAAGCGCCGGCACCGCGACACCAGGGTGGGCAGCAGCCGA
>JBAZPE010000023.1:0-11257 GCA_041648375.1 Burkholderiaceae bacterium
TAAATATGCGAGCAAAGCAACGCATGCACGCTACGGAGTACGGCTATGAATGTTGATCTTTGCGACTTTTTTGCCAAGGTCGCCATGGACTCTGATCTGGTCGATCGACTGGCCGACATGCCCAGCCAGAACAGGCTGGCTGCGTCCAAATCCCTGGCCGGCATTGCCGGGGAATTGGGTTTGCTCATCCCTGTGGAAGACTTCTTTCCGCTGCTCAACGTGTCGCCCACCACCCGCTCCGAGCAGGAATGGGCCACGCTCACCAGCCATATCGACATGCGTGGACCGATCGATCCCACCGATACTCAGGCGCTCATGACGCGCGTGCAGGTCATTATCGAGCGGCAGCGCATCAAGGTGTTCAACTCGAAGGCCAGCTCTGGCTGAGCCATTCGGGTCGTCAGGCAACGATGCTGTCAGGCCCCGCGACATTCGGCCATGGGGCCACTAGGCTGCCTCGGCTGCCACCACCGGTTTGTCCTGCGACCATTCCTGGGCACGCGCGGTGATGTCGTTCACCAGTGTCATGGCGAAGCCCGGCATGCTCTGGGCATCGCGCAGTAGCAGATCACGCGTGCGTGCCGCCCAGGCATCCTCGAGCGTGATGAGCCGGATACTTGAATCGCGGTTATGTCGCCGGGCGGCTGACGCCGGTATGACACCGACACCCAACCCTGCCGCGATCATGCGACACATCACCTCATAGCTCGCAACGCTCACCCTCAGATTCAGGCGCTTGCCCAGTCGTGCCGCGTTATCCTGCATGAAAGTGGCCAAGGTGCTGCCTTCGTACAAGCCCACGTGAGGCTCATCGATCACTTCCTCGAAACGAATGGTCGTGCGCCTGGCATGCGGATGCTTGGCAGAGGTCGCCAGCACCATGGGATCGTCGAACAGGCGAATGGAGGTCAGACCTTGTTCAACCACAGGTCCGGACACAATGCCCAGATCGGCCTTGCCCGCCAGCAGGTTGCGCACGATATCGACGTTCAGATGTTCCTGCAGATCGATACTGACATCGGGGTAATGCACAAGATAATCCGACAGCACTTCAGGCATGAACTCATTCACGAATGATGCCGTGGCATGAATGCGAATGCGTCCCCTGTCGCCGTCAGCGTAATTGGAAACTTCCGAGCGCAGAATCTCCATCTGCTGCAGCACCAAACGCGCATTGCGGGCAAATGCAAAACCGGCGGGGGTCGCCGTGACCCCATGCCGATTGCGATCCAGCAAAGACACGCGCAGTTCGGTTTCCAGATGCTTGACGCGATTACTCGCTGCGGGCAGTGACATGAAGGTCCGGTCCCCCCCTCGCGTCACACTCTCGGTCTCGATGATGTTCACCAACAGACGCAAGTCGGTCAGATCCATGCTGCAGTCTCCGTATTCTTGATGGTGCGTACGACTGTGCCAGTCGGCTGCCATGCAGGCCCCGCTTATCGTGCGGGGTCCCGATCATTGGGCCAAGCATAGACCATTTGACGCATCAGGTCAGCCCGGCGCGCGCGCATCAGATCAGGTCTTCGAGCGCCTGCTGCAGTGTGGGGAACAGGAAGGGATAGTCGTTGGCCAGCAGCTTGGCCGGCATGACGCGCTGCCCATCCAGAAACAGTTGCCCCATCTCACCGGCCAGCAGGCGCAGCGGCGGCGCAGGCACGCGCAGAAACAGCGGGCGGCCCAGCAGCTTGGCCACACGCTCGGCGAATTCGGCTTGCGGAACCGGATCGGGTGCGACCGCGTTATAGATGCCTCGCATGGACTCGCGATCGAACGCTTGGGCGATCAGGCCCAGCACGTCATCGAGATGAATCCAGCTCATGATCTGGCGACCATCGCCCAATCGGGCGCCCAGCCCCATGCGATAGGGTGCAACCATCATGGGTAATGCGCCGCCCCGTCCAAACACGAGTCCCAGACGCAGGACGACCTGGCGCACGCCCAGCTCGGTAGCCGGTCGCGCACTGGCTTCCCAATTCAGACACAGCTGCGACATGAAGCCCGAGCCGGTTGCGCTCGTCTCATCGATCACCTCGTCGGGCTCACGCACGCCGTAGGCGCCTATGGCGGATGCCTGCACCCACATCGCAGGGCGGTGACGCGTGCGTTGCACCCAGGCGATCAAGGCGTCGGTCGTGCCGATGCGGCTCTGGTGCAGCGTGGCACGGCGCGACCGGGACCAGCGTCGGCCTACTACCGGGGCGCCGGCGAGATTGACGACGCAATCGAACACATCGTCGGCACTGAGCTGATCGAGGCTGTGCACGGCACGTGCGCGGCCACCGAACAGGCGAGCCGCCTGGATCGGGTGGCGCGAGAGCACGGTGACGGCATGACCGACGTCCAGCATGGCGCGCACCGCGTGCTTGCCGATAAAACCCGTTCCGCCGGTGACCAGCACGCGTCGGTGCGCCTGGCCCGCGAAGGGGTTGGGCTGTCCATCGTCAAGCGTCGGCGGAAGCGCATCGTGCACGCCGGCCTGCTCTTGAACCAATGCGTAATGGGAAGAAATCATGATGCACCGCAGCAAATGAGGTCAACCCATTCTAACGATAAAGCACGGCGCTGTGCACCACTGCACGCCCCAAGTACCTAGGGAATCCCCTGCCGGGGCCGATCAAAGCTGACGCATCAGCGCCTCGATCTCCTTGCGGCGTGCGACGTCCGCGATGGCCTGATCCGGGCGTGACGCGGCCCGAGCGGCATGTTCGAGCAATGGGCGCGCCTCGGCGGGACGGTTGGCCTGAACCAGAAAATCTGCGTAGAAATAGTTGGGGTCGATGCCGTCCGGATCAATGGCCAGCGCCTGCCTGAACAACGTCTCGGCCTGCTTGCTATCGCCGAATCCTATCGGCCAGCCCGGCACCCGGGCATACAGCAATGCCAGCCGCATCTGTGCCGCACCGTTGCATCCTTTGGGATCGATGGCGATGGCGGCCTCCAGCTGCGCGCGGGCCTGCTTGACAATACCGAGCGCGCCCAGCCCGCCCTTGGCGTTACCCCACGAACTGAGCACGATTCCCTCCCAGAGATGGGTCTCAGCGCGGGTTTCCTGCGAGGCGGTCAACGCACGCGCCTTATCGGCCAGTACGGCGAATCGAGCCTCCCTTTGCGGCTCGGGCAGGGTGTACTGAATGACGGCCCACTCGTTCTGAAGCGCGTGCAGCGCCGAGGGTGGCGCGGCAGGTGCTGCAGCCTGCGCGGGCACCGCAGATGACCTGACAGTCTGGGCCTGCGCCGCACTGACGGGGCTGAAGACCAGCGCCAGGACGGCAAAGCCCATGACAAGACCACACTTGATGACGGACGTATTCATTGAAGATCTCCTTGACGATCAAATCAGGATTTTCAGAATACGCACGTTGAGGCAGCGTGGCGCGAACGCGGCGCCGAATAAACAATTGGACTGAAACGCGTGTAAAGCGCCCGCAATAAGTCTGCAATCAATGCGATCCGGGCGCCGCCGGTGCGTCATCACGCGTAGAGAATCGATCAACGATATCGGCGCTCGCTTCGTTCAACCCGATGATCTGCACGCTGGCGCCCGACTTGCGCATTTTGAGCACCGCCTTGTCCAGCGCACCCACTGCCGAAATATCCCAGAAATGCGCCGCGGTGAGATCAATGATGATCCGCTGCGCACTGTCCCGGACATCGAACGCTTCACCGAAGCGCTGCGCCGAGGCAAAAAAGAGTTGTCCGCGCACACGGTACGTTTGGGTACTGCCGTCGGCCGAGCGCTCGGACTCGACGGAAAAGAGGCGTCGCACCTTGCTGGCGAAGAACACGCCACTTAACAGCACACCCACCAGCACGCCTCTCGCGAGGTCATGCGTCCACACAACGACCACAACGGTGGCCAGCATCACCACAGACGATTGCCAGGGGTTGGACGTCAACTGCCGAATCGACTGCCAGCTGAATGTACCGATGGAGACCATGATCATCACGGCCACCAGCGCCGGCATCGGAATGCGCGCCACCCAAGGTCCGAGCACCACGATCAGAAAGAGCAAAAACGATCCCGCCACGAACGTCGACAGGCGGGTCGAGCCGCCGGATTTCACGTTGATCACCGACTGGCCGATCATCGCGCATCCACCCATGCCACCGAAGAATCCCGTGACGAAGTTCGCCAGCCCCTGCCCGTGACACTCCCGGCGCTTGTTGCTGGGGGTATCGGTCATGTCGTCGACGATCTGTGCGGTCATCATCGATTCCAGCAGGCCCACCGCGGCCATGGTGATGGCATAGGGGAAGATGATTTTCAGGGTTTCGAGGGTGAAGGGCACATCGGGAATGAAAAACGAAGGCAACGTCGAGGGCAGCGCCCCCATATCGCCGACCGTGCTGACCTCGATGCCCACATAGATGGACAGCGCTGTGAGCACGACGATCGCCACCAGGGGCGACGGAATGGCCGTGGTCAGGCGCGGCAACAGATAGATGATGGCCAGCGCCGCTGCGACCATGGCATATGTCTGCCAGCCGACACTGATCAGATGCGGCAACTGGGCCATGAAAATCAGGATGGCCAGCGCATTCACGAAACCAGTCACCACCGAACGCGACACGTATTGCATGAGCAGATCAAGCCGCAGCAGTCCCGCCACGATCTGCAACACCCCCATGAGGATGGTCGCCGCGAAAAGATAGGCCAGGCCGTGATCCCGGATCAGCGGCACCACCAGCACCGCAATGGCCGCCGTGGCGGCCGAGATCATGCCGGGCCGGCCTCCCGCGAAGGCAATGATGACGGCGATGGAAAACGAGGCGTACAGCCCCACGCTCGGATCGACACCGGCAATGATCGAAAAGCCGATGGCTTCTGGAATCAGTGCCAGGGCAACAAGAATGCCCGCCAGAATATCGGCGCGCACGTTTCCGAGCCACTCGCGGCGTACGTTGGAAAAGAAAGACATTTTTTGGCTAACCTGCATATAGCAAGCGGGGCTATCGCACCTGATAGGCGATCTATCGTCATTGTCGGAGCAAGCCCTGAGTCGCTTGTAATTTCCGAGGGATAGGCGCCCGGCCGAGCCACCCGGTAACACCGGGTCCGATTAAGCGTTACCTGTGGGGCAACATGCATCTGTTGCAGATGCAGAGGTGCGATCGTAGCAAAGCCGGCCCTGGATCTCAAGTCACTCCGGGCCGGCAGGGCCTCCATCTTGCCGGCCTGGCCCACACGCACCGATGCAGGGCGGGATCATGATTGAACAGGCTGCCGCGTTCAGTTTTCCAGACGCCGGAGCACGCATACGTTCAACATTGCGAACAGCATCACGCTTTCGCCACGCCTTTCCCGGGCGGCGACGCCGGCTCAAAACTGGCATCGATGTTGCTTTACTCCATGCAAGTTTCTACCAAGGCAGCGCTGTGGCCCTTCTTCCGATTCTGTATCTGTCCTTCGCGGGCATTGTCATAGGCTATTGCCTGGCACGATTGCCAGGCAAATGGACATATCTGTCCGCCTTGGTGCCCGCCGGCCTGTTCCTTGCGTTTCTCTCGCACCTGGGCACCACCGCTTCGGGCCAGGTCATCACCGACGCTGTCAACTGGGTGCCGTCGCTGGGCGTCGAACTCAGCCTGCGCCTCGATGGCTTTGCCATGCTCTTCGCGTTGCTGATCACCGGCATCGGTGCACTGGTCACGCTCTACGCCACCGCCTATTTTGCCGAGTCACCCCCGACTCAGCGCGCACGATTCGTGACCCTGATCATGGTGTTCATGACGGCCATGCTGGGCACGGTGCTCTCGGACAACCTCATCGTGATGTTCGTCTTCTGGGAGGCCACCAGCCTAACGTCGTTCCTGCTGATCGGTTTCGAAGCCACCAAGACCGAGGCGCGGCGCGCGGCCCTGCAATCCCTGTTCGTGACCGGCGGCGGCGGGTTGGCCCTGTTTGGCGCCATTTTGCTCATCGGCATGCAAATGGGCACGTTCTCGCTTTCCGAGGTGACTGCGCGCGCCAGCGAACTGACGCAAAGCCCCCACATTGGCGCGATCATCGCGCTAATCCTGCTGGGCGCCTTCACCAAATCGGCCCAGTTCCCCTTCCACTTCTGGTTGCCCCAGGCCATGGCCGCGCCCACGCCGGCGTCGGCCTATCTGCACTCGGCCACCATGGTCAAGCTGGGGATCTACCTGCTGGCCCGATTCGACAGTGTCTTTGTGGATGTGCCCGCGTTTGGCATCACCTTGGTGATTTTCGGCACGCTGACCATGGCGATCGCCGCGCTCAATGCCATTCGTGCCACGGGCTACAAGTCTGTGCTGGCGCAGTCCACCGTGGCCTCGCTGGGTATTCTGGTCATGCTCATCGGCATGGGTGGACCGATCGCCAGCGTCGCGGTCACCGGATTCATCCTCAGCCATGCGCTGTATAAGGCAGCGCTGTTCTTCTGTGCCGGAACCGTCATCCACGCCACCCACATTCCTGAGCTGAGAAAACTGGGCGGTCTGGCGCGCTTTCTACCGTTGACAGCGACAGCCGCCATCCTGGCCAGTCTGTCCATGGCGGGTCTGCCGCCGTTCCTGGGTTTCACGGCCAAGGAATATCTGTTCGAGGCGCAACTGGAAAGTTCGTGGAACATGTTCCCGGTCATTGTTGCGGTCATCGTCAATGGCGTCATGGTGGCGGTCGCCGCTGCCGTTTCGCTTCGACCCTTTTTCCGGGGCAAGGGCAAGATCAGCCGTGTCCATCACGGCGAAACGGCAGCAATGCTGGCCGGCCCGCTGCTGCTGGGCACCCTGGGCATCGTGCTGGGTGCCCTGCCCGACATGACCGCACAGTCGATCATCCTGCCCGCTGCCGTGGCGCTGCACGGGGCCTCTATTGCGCTGACCTTCTCGCTGTGGCATGGCGTCACCCCCATGTTGCTGCTCAGCGTGACGGTGGTGGCGCTTGGCGTCGCGTTGACCTGGAAGTGGGAGGCCTTTCACCGCAAGGTGAACGCGTCGTTGCTGGTGCAACACCTGGATGCCAACCGCATCTACTATCGCTGCCTGAACGGCCTGCTGGGTCTGGCCCGGCGCTGCACGCACACGCTGCAAAATGGTGATCAGCACCGCTACACGCTGATCGTGTGCACCACCCTGCTGGCCACTGCAGCCTACGCGATGCTGCGTTCGGGCGGTGTGCTGACGCTATCCTGGTCAGGCGGCGCGGTGTTGCCGGTGCCGGCCATCGTGCTGGCTTTGGGCGTGGTCGGCGCCATCGTTGCCGCACGCGCCCGATCACTGGTGACCGCATTGCTGGGGGTGGGCGTGTTCGGCTACGGCTCGGCGCTGCTGTTCCTGCTCAACGGCGCGCCCGATCTGGCCCTGACTCAATTCGCAGTGGAAACGCTGGTGCTGGTCGTGCTGATGGCCATTCTGGTGCGCCTGCCGACCGCGGCGCCCCCGACCCGCTCCACGCGTGAGCGCCGGGTCGATGTCGTCGTGTCGGCCGCCTTTGCGCTCCTGGCGTTCATCGGTCTGGCCAGCATGACCGCCCAGCCGTTCGATACCCGCCTCTCCGACTTCTACGGTGCCACGAGCTACCTGCAGGCCTTCGGCCAGAACGTGGTCAACGTCATCATCGTGGACTATCGCGCACTCGACACGCTGGGCGAAATCGCGGTGGTCGGGTTCGCCACCCTGGCTGTATGGGCCATGTTGCGCCGCCGATCCACGGCAAAGGGGAACTGAGTCATGCCTTCCATTATTTTTTCTGCCATGGCCAGGGTGTTCTTCTGGCTCATGCTGGTCGTGTCGGTTCTGATCCTGCTGCGTGGACACAACCAGCCCGGTGGCGGTTTCGTCGGCGGGCTCGTGGGTGCGATGGCCATCGGGGTGCTGGCGCTGGCAGACGGTGTTGCCCGCGCACGCGCGCGGCTGCGTGCGCATCCCATCACCCTCATCGGCATCGGTGTGTTGCTGGCCATCGCAAGCGGCCTGCCCGGTCTGTTTGGTGACCAGGGTTTTCTTCAGCACCAGTGGCTGGTGTTCGATAACGGTTTCAAGCTGGGGACCACGATGATCTTCGATCTCGGCGTCTACCTGGTGGTTCTGGGGGGCATGCTTGCCCTGATCTTTCGACTGTATGAGGAGGCACCATGAATCTGGTCTATTGCGCCGGGATCGCCGCCATCATGGGCTGCGGCATCTTCATGCTGCTTTCGCGTCACATCATGCGCATCATCTTCGGGGTGATGCTGATCTCAGCCAGCGTGAACATGACGATTTTTCTGGCCGGGCGGATCGGCCCGTTCGCCCCGCCACTGGTGCGCAGCGGGGAAACCGTGCTGGATGCCACTGCCGCCAATCCGCTGCCTCAGGCGCTGGTGCTGACCGCCATCGTGATCGGGTTTTCGCTGGTCGCCTTTGCCGCCGCACTCGCCTTGCAGACCTTCCGCTCCAGCGGCACGCTGGATACGCGTGAGCTCGACCAGGCCGAGCGCCTGGGTTCGCCCGAGAACAAGGAGGCGCGGCCTTGATGGGTTTCATCATCGACCAGGCACTGCTCTGGCCCGTTCTCATTCCGCTTCTTGGCGCGGCACTGTGTGCCAGCCTGTGGACCCGCCCCGACCTGCAACGCGTGGTCAGTTTTTCCGCGCTTGTGCTGATGGCGGCGGCCTCGCTGCTCTTGCTCTCCCTCACCATGGAGGGCGTCTTGCTCAGCCGCTCCTTCGGCGGTTGGCAGGCGCCCTTCGGCATCAGCTTCGCCGCCGACCGGCTCAGTGCCGCCATGGTGTCGATCTCCGGCGTGCTTGCCGTGGCAGCGGCTGTTTTCGGCCTGGCCGACATTCGACGCCGGCAGGAAAAATCCGGCTTTTACCCGCTGCTGCTGGGCATGCTGACGGCGGTCAACGGCGCTTTTCTGACCGGCGACATCTTCAACCTGTATGTCTGGTTCGAGATCATGCTGATCACGGCCATGGGCCTGCTGGTCATCGACCGTACCCGCGCACAGCTCGATGGCACCTTCAAGTATGCTGTGCTGAACCTGTTCAGCACATTGCTGTTTCTGCTGGCCATTGCGGTGGTCTATGGCGTGACAGGCACATTGAACATGGCCGATCTGGCACGCGTGCTGCCGCAGACGCAATCCAGTGCGGCACTGGCGTTTGCGGCGGCGCTGTTTTTGATCGGCTTCGGCATCAAGGCCGGGTTCTTCCCGCTGTTCTTCTGGTTGCCCGCGTCTTATCACACCGCATCCATCACCATTGCCGCCATCTTTGCCGGCCTGCTCACCAAAGTGGGGGTGTATGCCTGCTTCCGGGTGTTCTCGCTGCTGTTCGAAGCCGGCGCCGGCATGCGCGATGTGATTGCAATCATGGCCGCCGGCACCATGCTGTTTGGCGTGTTCGGCGCGGCGGTGCAGTGGGATGTGCGGCGCATTCTGTCGTTTCACATCATCAGCCAGATCGGGTACATCCTGCTGGGCCTTGCCCTGGCTACCCCGCTTGCGATGGCAGGCGCCATTTTCTACATCATTCACCACATCATCGTGAAGGCGAATCTTTTCCTGCTCGCCGGTGCCATTTACCGTGCCAGCGGTACCTATGATCTGCGTAAGGCGGGTGGCCTGATGCGTAGTCATCCGCTGCTGGCGGTGCTCTTCGCCATACCTGCGCTCTCGCTGGCCGGCATTCCGCCGCTTTCAGGCTTCTGGGCCAAATTCATGGTGATCGATGCCTCGTTTCAGGCCGGACAAGGCTGGCTGGCCGCAGTCGGGTTGTTCGTGGGCCTGTTGACCGTGTTTTCGATGAGCAAGATCTGGGTCGAAGCGTTCTGGAAAGCGGCCCCTACGCCCAGAACCGTCGTGCGCCCCGTACCCAGGGTCATGCTGCTGGCAATCGCAGGCCTGGCCACGCTGACCGTGTGGATCGGGGTGCAACCCGAACCCTTCATCAGCTTTGCCACCGCAGCGGGCCAGACCTTGCTGGATCCGCAGGTCTACGCCACAGGCGTGCTGGGCGAAGCTGGCACCTCGGGAGGTACACCATGATTCGTCAATGGCCAGGAAAACTCGTGCGCATCGGCGTGCTCGCCGTGATCTTCCTCAGAGAACTCATCAAGTCGTCAGTGGTGGTGGCGCGCGCGGCCTTTGCCCGAGATCTGACCATGGCATCGGCCATCATTGCAGTGCCCATCGATCTGCGCACTGACCTGGGGATTGCCGCGCTTGCCAATCTGGTGTCGCTGACACCGGGCACCACCTCTCTGCATGTCAGTGAAGACCGCCGCACCCTGTACGTGCACTGTCTGGATGCGCCCTCGGCAGATGACGTGATCCGCGACATCAAGGAAACGTTCGAACGGCGTCTGAAGGAGATCGAAGGATGATTGAGTCCATACAATCACTGATCCATACCGTGGCGGTGGGCCTGCTCGTGCTGAGCACTATCCCCCTGACCATGACCATGATCCGCCTGATGTCTGGCCCCGGCTATGCCGATCGGTTCGTGGCGCTGGATATGCTGACCGGTATCGCCGTGTCCATGGCAGCGTTGGCCTGCATTATGTCGGGCCAGCGGGAGTATCTGGATGTGGCCTTCGGGCTCGCCTTGTTCGGTTTCATCGGGACCTGCGCGCTGGCTGCGTTTCTCGAACGAAAAGGAGCACCTCGGAAATGAGCATCCTCTTCGCGTTGATATCCATTGCCCTGCAGATCGTGGGCATCTTCTTTCTATTCGCTGCCGGCCTGGGTCTGCTGCGTTTCAGAGATCCCCTTCAGCGCATGCATGCCGCGACCAAAGCCGGCACGATCGGCGCCGGCCTGATTCTGGCTGGCGCCGTGTTCACCGTGGATTCCTTTGAAGGCGTGATCGTCGGCTGCCTGGCCATTCTTTTCCTGTTGCTGACCGCGCCGGTGGCCGGCCATCTTCTGGGACGCGCCGCCTATATATCGGGCGCACCGCTGGTCGGGCTGGAAAACAGTGACGCGCTGCAAGGTGTGGTCGAACGCCAGCGAGAATCGTCTACGCATCAGGCGGACGCGCACACCGCCACCACGACCACGCGCCGCATCCCCCCCATGGAGGGCGTGCGTTTTGCCATCATTGCGCCCGACGAAACAGTCATCGCGCAACGTGCCCTGGATATCGGTCAGCAGCACGATTTGCCGGTGCAGGCCCGGGCGCTTATCGATCGAAACGTGGTCGACCATGCCGCCTCGCCTGAGAAAACCCGGGAACAGATCAAGCACCGCCTGGCAGACGCCATTGGCCGCGTGGAAACACGCTTCGCGCAGGCCGGTGTCAGGCTGTCG
>JBAZPE010000024.1:0-10900 GCA_041648375.1 Burkholderiaceae bacterium
CGTGCGTATGCATGCACCCTTTGGGACGCCCTGTGGTCCCCGATGTATAGGGCAACAGACACAGATCATCGGCAGTCGATTGCGCCGCAGCGGGTATCCGGCCCGCATCGACAACCGCCTGCCAGTGAATCGCGTTGGGCAGCGTGAGCGGTTCGCTTGCGGCAAGCACCCAGGCCGGCGGGCTGATATCACCGGCGGTCGACACATCGGCCAGCGCATCACCATAGGTGATGACGATGACCTGATCCAGACCATGGTTTGCCGCATAGTCGGCCAGGCGCGGGCTGACTTCCTGTGCGGCAATCACCACCCGCGCACCGCTGTCCTGCAGGTAATGCTCGATTTCGTCGGGCGTGCTCATGGCGTTGATCGGCACGACCACGGCGTCCGCGCGCATCACGCCATAGAACGCGGCCACGAACTGCGGGCAGTTCTGGCTGAACAGCGCAACCCGGTCGCCAAGCCGCACGCCGATGTGCTGCAGATAGCCGGCCACGGCGTCGGCCTGGGCATGCAGTTCGGCGTAGGTGACGACGGCATCGTAGAACACGATGGCCGCACGATCCGGATATCGATGTGCGCTGCATGTCAGGTTGAAAGACAGACTGTTGCGCGGTTGCGCAATCGTCTTTGGCAATCCTTTGGGCCAGTAGGCGAAATGCCTGTCCGCCACCGTGCCACCCGAAAATGTAGAAGCCATCAATCGTCCAAGCCTCGCGCGACCAGCTCCTTCATGATTTCGTTGGAGCCACCATAGATTTTTCCGACCCGTGCATCGGCATACATGCGTGCGATGGGATATTCCATCATGTAGCCATAGCCGCCATGCAGTTGCAGACATTCATCGATGACCTGACAGTTCATCTGTGAGGTCCACCACTTCGCCATCGCAGCGGTTTGCAGATCCAGCGTACCAGCCAGTTGGCGGGCAATGCAATCATCGACGAATCGTGCGGCAATGGTGGCGATGGTTTCGCACTCCGCCAGCTTGAAGCGTGTGTTTTGCAGTTGCATCAGGGGCTGTCCGAAGACCTGGCGCTGTTTGACATAGGCGACGGTGTCGTCGATGGCGCGACGCATGGTCGCCACGCAGCCGATGGCAATCAGCATGCGCTCACGCGGCAACTGTTGCATGAGATGTCCGAACCCCCGCCCTTCTTCACCCCCCAGCACGTTGGCCGCGGGCACACGCATATCCTCGAAAAACAGCTCAGCCGTATCCAGGCTCTTCTGACCCAGCTTCTCCAGCAGACGCCCCCTTCTGAATCCCGGTAAGTCGCGCGTTTCCACCATGATCAGCGAGACGCCACGCGAACCCGCTTTCGGATCGGTCTTGGCCACCACGCAGATCAGGTCAGCGTGATAGCCATTGGTGATGAAGGTTTTGGAGCCGTTGATCACATAATCATCGCCATCGCGTACCGCCGTGGTGCGGATGCTCTTCAGATCGGAACCGGCTCCGGGCTCGCTCATGGCGATCGCACCCACCCGCTCGCCCGTGGCCATGCGTGGCAGCCACTGCTGCTTCTGCGACTCGGTGCCATAGGCCAGGATGTAGTGCGCAAGAATGGAGCTGTGCACGTTGTTGCTGAACCCATAGACCATGGCACGTGCCTGCTCGCTGCAGACCACCGCTTCATGCGCGAAGGTCCCCCCCCCGCCACCATAGGCTTCCGGGATGCTGACGCACAGCAATCCATGCTTGCCCGCCCGATCCCAGACACTGCGGTCGGCATGCTGTTGCTTGCGCCACTTTTCTTCGTCGGGCACGAATTCGTTTTCGAACAGCTTGCGAATCGAATCGCGAAACAGCTCAAGATCGCTGTCCATCCAGGTGGGGTGCGTGGTGCTCATGCGAGTCTCCTATCGTCGGTTGAGTCGATCTCAGGGTTTGCCACCGCCGCACACCAGAAGCTGACCGCTGATGTAGTTGGATTCGGGGATGCAAAAAAGATAGACAGCGCCAGCCGCCTCTTCGGGCGTGCCGGCACGCCCGATCGGGATCGTGGTTTCGGCATGCCGCAGAATGTCCGGATTCACGCCGACTTTGATCTTGCGTCCTTCGATATCGACACTGGCATCGGCATCGGCGCTCGCTTCGGTCAGGCGCGTCTTGATCAGCCCGAACGCCACGCTGTTGACGTTGACCTTGTAGCGCCCCCACTCCTTGGCCATTGCCCGGGTGAGCCCATTGATGCCGGCTTTTGCGGCGGAATAGTTGGCCTGTCCGGCATTGCCGTAGACGCCGGAGGTGGACGAGATGTTGACCACTTTGCGAAACACTTCCCGCCCCTCGGCCGCCTCACGCTTGGCGGCCTCGCGAATGAAAGTGGAGGCCGCGCGCAAAATTCGAAACGGGGCCGACAGGTGCACGGCCAGCATGGCGTCCCACTGTTCATCGGTCATTTTCTGAATGACATTGTCCCAGGTGTAGCCAGCGTTGTTCACGATGATGTCCAGCCCGCCATAGGCGTCGATGGCGGTATCGACAAAGCGCTGAGCGAAGGCGGTGTCGGTGACGCTGCCCACGCATGCCTGCGCCTGCCCGCCTGCCCGCTCGATCAAGTCCACCGTTTCGGCCGCAGGTACTGCATCCAGGTCATTGACCACCACACGGGCACCGGCGCCGGCCAGTTTCAGGGCGATCTCGCGCCCAATGCCTCGTCCCGACCCCGACACCAGTGCAACCTTGTTTTGCAGACGACTCATGCTGCGCTCCTCTCACCGAACATTGACGATGAGACGAAGCGTGCGCCTGCGCGCAGCACGGGACAATGGCCTGGCCTGCCAAATGCATTGGCCTAAACTTTCAATCGGGGGTCACGCCCAGACGGGTGCGCCGGTACTCGCCCGGTGCCACGCCGGTCCACTTCTTGAATGCACGGTGAAAAGTGCTGGGCTCGGAAAAGCCGAGCTTTTCCGCAATCGCCACCAGGGTGAGATCGGCGCGCGCGAGATACTCGATGGCCACGTCTCGGCGCAGATCATCCTTGAGTGACTGGTAGCCCTGCCCTTCGTCACGCAGGCGCCGCCTCAATGTCTGCGGGGTGAGCGAGAGGCTCTCGCCTACCGCCTCCAGGGAAGGCAGTTCGCCGGCCAGGTGCTGGCGCAGCAGGCGGCGGATGCGATCGGTCAGCGATGCCCGATCCTGATACTTCACCAACAACTCGAAAGGGGCCGTGCGCAGAAACGCATCAAGCGTGGCAGCATTCTGAACGATAGGTAACGCGAGCCATTGCGCGTCGAAATAGATGGCGGTCTGACGCTGATCGTAATGGACGGGCGCATGAAAGACGCGCGGCGCATCCTCGCTGCGTGCGCCGCAGCTGTAGTCCACACGGGTGATGGGCAGCCGGCGCGCCACCAGCCAGCACGCCAGGCCGACCGCAAAAAATATGAAGGTGCGCTGCCCGTACCAGCGGCGCGTATCCAGCGGACCAGCCGCATGGGCGTGCAGCACCACGCGCGCAACACCCTCGTGCACTTGCAGCCGGGGGGTGAAATCCTCGATGACGCCATGATAGATACGCAGCCCCTGGCGCAGGGCGCAACCCAAGGTGGGCGCCAGGATGAGCTGACGACACATCTGCTCGAACACGCCCAGCGGCAAAGGGCGCGAGAGCAGCCCCATGAAATCGTCCTGCAGCGTGCGACGCAACGCCCGCATGATGACGGCAAATTGCGCCTGCGAGATACGTGACCTCGGTGAGTGCATCAGCACGGGAGACACGCCCGATCGCGTCAACAGCGCGTCAAGGTCCACGCCCTGCTGGCGTGCGCCCTGCAGGATCTGGTGCAGATGTCCGATCGAGATGGTGTGATGCGTCATGGCCGCAGGGGTTCTGGTGTGATCGTTCCCGCCAATGGAAATAAGCGATTTTGCCATTGGTTCGGGTGCACGCCCCTCCTAGACTGGAACAAAACGACCATAAGAACCAGGAGACCCGGATGCCATCGACCAACAAGGTGCACGCATCGCCGCAGCCGCGCCGACGCAGCTTGATCAAACTGGGTGCCGCATTGCCCGCGCTGGGCCTGGGCTGGGGCTTGCATGCGAGCAGCCGTGCGGCTGACTTTCCCAGTGAACCGGTCACGCTGATCGTGCCCTTTCCGGCGGGTGGGGCGACCGACAACCAGATGCGGGCGCTGTCGGTACCGCTGTCCCGGATACTTAAGCAGACGGTCATTATTTCCAACAAGCCGGGCGTGGGCGGCACGCTCGGACCGAGCACCATGGCCCGCAGCGCACGGCCGGACGGGCACACGATTTCCGTGGTGGTGGGCACCCTGTTTCGTTACCCGTTCATCCAGGACGTGACGTACGACGTGCTCAAGGACTTCACGTTCGTGGCCAACCTGACGGCGTACTCTTACGGCATTGTCGTCATGAAGGAGGCGCCCTGGAAAAGTCTTGCCGAGCTGCTCGAGGACGGCAAGCGCAGGCCGAACGAAATCTCGTTCGGCGCCACGGGGGTGGGTGGTAGTGGCCAGATCGTGATGGAACGGCTGCAACGCGCCAGCGGCGCGAAATTCAATTTCATTCCCTACAAGGGTGCTGCGGAAGAGACCACGGCCCTGCTGGGTGGCCACATCGGCTTCGTGTCGGACGCCGGTTGGGGCCCGATCATCGATACCAATCGCACCCGGCTGCTGGCAGTCATGGGCGAAAAGCGCGCCAAGCGCGTCCCTGAGGCGCCCACGTTGACCGAACTGGGCTTTCCCATCGTGGCTCGAAACCCGGTGGGCATCGTGGCCCCGGCTGGGGTTGCACCCGAGCGGGTCAAGGTATTGCAGGATGCCCTGTTCGAGGCCTCCAAGGACCCTGATTATCTGCGCACGCTGGAAATGGCCGATCAGGTGCCAGAGCTGATGAACTCGGCGCAGTATCGGGACTATGCTGGCAAACAGTTGATCGAAGAGAAGCGCTACATGACCGAACTTGGGCTGATCAAGCAATAGACAGGAGCGCTGGCGCTGCCGACGGCTCATTGCATGCGGGCGCCGGACTCGCGCACCACCTTGGCCCATTTGGTAATCGAAGCGTCGACTTGCGCGCGAAAGTCCTCGGGCGAACTTGCCTTCGGCACGGCGCCCTGCGCCGCAAATTTCTGAGCGATCGCGGCGTCGGATAACAGCGCATTGACGTCTTCGTTGATCCGCGTGATGCGCTCGGGCGCGACGCCAGCGGGCACGAACAGGCCGAACCAGGGATTGACGTCGAAGGGCGCATACCCGCTTTCGGCGATGGTGGGCACATTGGGCGCGGCGGGCGTGCGCGCCGCACTGGTCACGGCCAGCGCACGCAGGGTGTGCGCATCGATGAAGCTCTTGACCGAGGGCAGACTGGTGAAGACCACATGAATGCGTCCACCCAGCAGATCCTGAATGGCGGGCGCCGCCCCGCGATAGGGCACGTGCACGAGCTTGACGCCCGCTGACGCGTTGAACATCTCGCCCAGAAGATGATTGACCGACCCGTTGCCTGCCGAGCCATAGTTCAACCGACTTTTGTGCGCGGCCTCGACCAGTTCGTTCAAACTTCGCAAGCCGCTTTGCGGATGCGTGACGGCGACAAACGGCAGCACCGCCACCGTGGCCACTGGCGCGAAATCCTGCTGCACGTTGAAAGGCAGATCCTGGTAGATGGCCCCGTTGATGGCGTGCGAGCCTTCATAGCTCATCAGGAGGGTATAGCCATCGGCGGGCGCACGGGCCACCGCATCCATGCCCACGTTACCGCCTGCGCCTGCCCGGTTCTCAACCACGACCGGCTGGTGCCATTTCTCGCTCAAGCCTTGCGCCAGGATACGTGCCAGGGTATCGGATGCGCCGCCTGGCGCCTGCGGCACCACCAGTCGCACCGGCTTGTCAGGAAAGGTATCTGCTGCATGCGCGCCTGACGTGCCCATCATCAGAACCGAGGTAGCCACCCCTGCCATGATTTGCGGGATTCGCATGTTGTCTCCTAATGTTTTATTGTTCGATGATACCTATACACGGCATGAACCGGAAACAGGACAGGGTGGAGATATATGGAAATCAGAAAAGTGGCCGGCGCGCTGGGTGCCGAACTGTCGGACATCGACTTGCGCGCGCCCATGGATGCGTCGCTCACCCGCGAGGTGAGACAGGCGCTGCTTGATCATCAGGTGATTTTTCTGCGTGATCAGGACCTGACCCCGCAGCAGTTTCTGGCTTTTGCGAATGCCATGGGCGAGCCGATCGAGTATCCCTTCGTCAAGGGTCTGGCAGGTTTTCCTCAGATTATCGAGGTCAAGAAACTGGAGACCGAGCGGGTCAATTTCGGCGGCATCTGGCATTCCGACACTACCTACCTGCAAGAGCCGCCCATGGGTTCCATGCTGCTCTCTCAAGAAATTCCGCCTTATGGCGGAGACACGCTTTTCGCCAACCAGTATCTGGCCTACGAAACTTTGTCTGACACGATGAAAAAGCTGCTGGACGGATTGGTCGGCATCAGCACATCGGCCAAGGCAGATGTGTCGCGCACCCGCGAAGACCGCATGAAATCAGACGGTAAAAGCGAAGCACCGAAGGACTATGTTGCTGAACATCCCATCGTGCGCACGCATCCCGAGACCGGACGCAAGAGTCTGTATGTGAACGTGGCGCACACGTCGGGCATCAAGGGGATGAGCGACCACGAAAGCGCTGCGCTGCTCTCGTTCCTGTTCGAGCATCAGATCAAACCTGAATTCACCTGTCGTTTTGTATGGTCGCGCCACGCGATCGCGTTCTGGGACAACCGGTGCGCGATGCACAACCCGATCAACGATTACCACGGTTTCCGGCGCGTCATGCACCGCATCACGCTCAAGGGCGACCGCCCCGCTTAGGGTTGGCCGCCCGCGCGCTCAGGTCGTACCTGGGTAGGCGCCGCCATCGAGCACCAGATTCTGCCCGGTGATGAAGCCTGCCTGCGCACTGCAGAAAAACGCGCAGGCATCGCCGAATTCGGCAGGATCGCCCAGACGACCAGCCGGATTGGCACTGGCCCGACGGGCAATGACGGCCTCGATGCCCTCGCCCCGCGCCTGGGCTTCCAGCAGTCCGGTCGTGCGCAGGCGATCAGTGTCGAACGGGCCGGGCAGCACATTGTTGATCGTCACATTGTGCGCGACGATTTGACGGGCCAGGCCGGCCACGAACCCGGTCAAGCCGCTGCGTGCGCCATTGGACAGGCCCAAGGTGGGCACAGGGTGTTTGACGGCAGCCGAGGTGATGTTCACGATGCGGCCGAAGCGCCGCTCGATCATGCCGTCGACGGTCGCGCGAATCAGGGCAATGGGTGCCAGCATGTTGGCATCCAGTGCGGCAATCCAGTCCTCACGCGACCAGTCGCGAAAATCTCCAGGCTTGGGCCCACCTGCGTTGTTCACCAGAATGTCCGGATCCGGACACGCCTGCAGCACGCGTGCGCGCCCCTCGTCGGTCGCGATATCGGCCACGACGATCTGCACCTGCGCGCCAGTCGACTCGCGAATGAATCGGGCCGTGTCCGCAAGCGCCTGCTCGCCTCGCGCCACCAGGGTCAAGTCGACCCCTTCGCGGGCGAGTGACACTGCGCAAGCGCGACCCAGCCCTTTGCTAGACGCACACACCAGCGCACGCCGACCTGCAATACCGAGATCCATTTTTTCTCCTGATGCGCAATGAAAGAAACCGGGCCTGCGCCAGGCCCGGGGTGATCTACTGCACTGTCACGCCTGCAGCCTTGATGATCTCGGCGTACTTTTTCGAATCGCCATCGATCAGGGCCTTGAATTCGGCAGGCGTGCCACCCACAGGCAAAAAGCCCGCGGTGTTGAACGTGGCCTGCACCTCGGGCATTTTGACGACCGCTGCGATCTCCCGCGACATGCGGTCCACGACCGCCTGAGGTGTGCCGGCAGGGGCCATCAGACCCGCCCACGAATTCATGACGAAATCCGGCACGCCAGCCTCCTGCAGCGTGGGCGTGTCGGGATTATCGGGCCAGCGCTGGGCCGAGGCCACGGCCAGCACCTTCAGTTTGCCGGCACGCGCATGCGGCATCGGCACGACCGACGCATCGAATGCCATGCTGACCTGCCCGCCCATCAGATCGGCAAGAAACGGCGCGCTTCCCTTATAGGGGATATGGGTCATTTTCAGTCCGGTCTTCATGGCGAAGTTTGCACCGGTCAGATGGGCACTGGAGCCGGTTCCGCTGGACGCGTAGTTCAACTTGCCTTCATTCTTTTTGGCGTAGGCAATGAATTCCTGCACGGTGTTGGCAGGAATGTCGTTGTTGACGAACAGGAAGAGTGGCAGATCGGCGATGTGGCTGACCGGCACCAGATCGCTCGGCTTGTAAGGCAGGTTCTGATAGAGGCTGGGGTTGGCGGCGTGCGCGGCCAGCACCATGACGAAGGAATAGCCATCAGGGTCGCTGCGCGCACCGGCAGCGGTGCCGACCGTCCCGTTGGCGCCCGGACGATTTTCCACGATGATGGTCTGCGAAAGGCGCTGCCCCAACTTGTCCATCACGGTTCTGGCGACCGTGTCGGTCGCGCCGCCTGGCGTGTAAGGGACGATCACACGAATGGACTTCGCGGGCCAGGTGTCGGCGGCGTGAACCGTCGGCGCGCCGACCAGCCATGTGCTGGCCAGTGCGGCTGCGCCCACGGCAAGGGCGGTCCGACGATTCATGCGGGTAAAGAACGGGCAGCGAACAGTCATGCAGGTCTCCTGATGGTCGGACATTGAAGTCTCTGGGGTAGAACGTCACCGGCCCAGGCCGGTGCGAAAAAGCGGTGTGCGGTCAAACGCCCGCGCGTGGCGCCATCCCATCTCGGCCAGCGACGCCACCTGAGCGCTCGCCACGGCCATCTGCTGTGGGGCTGCGGCGCCCGCTGCGGCCTGCAGCCTGGCGGCCTTGCAAAAGAAACTGTAGGCCAGGTAGGCATCCCAGTGAACGATGGGGTCGGCCTGGCGGTGGGTCAGATAGGTATTGACGAAGGCGTCCTCGGTCGGAATGCCCAGTGCGTCGAGATCACGGCCGGCCAGACCCGGGCCGCTCTGTGCGGCCACGTGCCAAGCCAGGGCATGGTGAGCCAGGTCGGCATAAGGGTGGCCCAGTGTGGAAAATTCCCAATCCACGATGGCCAGCACGCGCGCCTCGGTGGGATGAAAAATCAGGTTCTCGATGCTGTAGTCACCGTGGATGATGCGGGTGCGGCCATCGTCGGGCACGTTGCCCGGCAACCACTTGATCAGCGCCTCCATGGCAGCGACCGGCGTACCCACGTTCTCACGATACTGTTGCGTCCAGTGTGCGATCTGAACGCCGAAATAATTGTCGCGCCGTCCGAAGTCCGACAGCCCCAGTGCATCGGGATCGACGTCGTGCAGCGCGGCCAATACCCTGGCCACTTCACGATACAGCGCGGTGCGCGCAGCAGGGGCCAGGCCGGGCAGAGAGGGATCGGTGAACACACGCCCATCGACATGATCCATCAGAAAAAACGGGGTGCCGATAATCGATGCATCGTCGCAGTGATGCACCATCTCGGGCACGGGAACCACCGTAACCGCGAGTGCTGCCATCACGCGGTGCTCGCGCGCGATCGTTTGCGCATCAAGCGTCGGACCCCCGGCGGGCCGGGTACGCAGCACCAGGCGGTGCTTGCCGTAGGCCAGGCGAAACGTCGGATTGGACAGGCCGCCGGTCAGGCGCTGGATGCGCAACGTTTCCTGGCCCATGCCCAGGGCTTGCAGATGGGCCGCGAGGCGCTGCAGCGCAGCCTCATCGAAACCCGCCGTCTTCCCGGCTACCGTGGGGCTGGCATCGCCCCGCACGGGCGCCTTTGCAATGTCATCGACCATGGCCATCTCCCCGTTGTGACTGACTGTGATGATACGGGTCGGGCGACCCGCCTAGCGCGGCTGCATGCGAATGGCACCGTCCAGACGAATCGTCTCGCCGTTGAGCATGGGGTTATCGATGATGTGCAGGGCAAGTCGTGCGAACTCGTCGGGTAGCCCCAGGCGCGGCGGATTGGGCACTGATTTGCCCAGCGACAGGCGCACATCTTCGGGCAAGCGCGCAAGCAGTGGCGTGTCGAACAGGCCCGGTGCAATCGTGCACACACGAATCCCCTTGCTAGCCAGGTCGCGGGCCGCGACAAGCGTCAGGCCGACGATACCGGCCTTGGCCGAGGCGTAAGGCGCCTGCCCGATCTGGCCCTCATAGGCGGCAACCGAGGCCGTCATGATGCAAACGCCACACTCTTCGCCCGCGCGATCGTTTTTTGCCATGCGGGCAGCAGCCAGCCGGAGCACGTTGAAACTGCCGACCAGGTTCACCCGCACCACATCTTCGTACTTCTCGAGCGACCCGGGAGACCCGTCCCGTTCAACGATGCGCAGCGCACCACCACGCCCTGCGCAGTGCACCACCGCACGCAGAGTGGCCTGCGACTCGACCTGATCGAGCGCAGCATTGACGGCGTCGGTATCCAGGACATCAGTGGCCACGAAATGCGCACGCTCGCCAAGCTCGTGGGCGCGCGCAGCCCCGTCGGACGCTTCGAGATCGGCCAGCACCACATGCGCCCCACCATCAATCAACCGACGGGCCGTGGCCAGACCCAATCCCGACGCGCCCCCTGTGACAAGTACGCCGATTCCCCTGATATCCATTGTCTCGCTCCTGATCGTTATGGTTGCTTTGAACCCATAATATCCCAAAGCACGAGACGCCCGACCACCTCTTCTTCACTCGCTATCGGCACTCGACGGTAGCCCCACGACACTGCCGTCCACCCGGCCACACAGGCCAGGGTGAACAAAAATCGGGTATTGCCGGGACTGCGATCAGGTGGATCGTCACCCCGGGACCGAATCCTAAGACCTCATG
>JBAZPE010000025.1:0-10853 GCA_041648375.1 Burkholderiaceae bacterium
TGTTCGCGCGTAATCAGTTCGGCCAGCTTGCCGGTGTTCTCGCGTATGAGCTGTTGCAGTTTGAGCATGACGCGCATGCGGGTGCCCTGGCCGCTATTGCGCCAAGTGGCAAAGGCCTCGCGAGCGCTGGCCACTGCTGCGTTCAACTCGGCATCGGTTGCCATGGGAACGCGGGCCACGACGGCCTGGGTGGCGGGATCCAGCACGTCGATCCACTCGGTCGAGGTGCTCTGCACGGCCTTGCCGTCGATCAGCAGGGGGATGCGGACGATATCGTTCATGGTTGCAGGTCTCTCGATTTATTTGTTGACCAGCGCGCAGCTGGATTCCGACAGGGGCTGGAAGGCCTCGGCGGCGGGAATGGTGGCGATCAGGCGTGAATAGTCCCAGTCGCTCTTCGATTCTTCTGGCTTCTTGACCTGATACAGATACATGTCGTGTATGACACGTCCGTCCGGTCGGATGGACGCATTGCGCATGATGGGGTCGTTGATGGGCAGTTCGCGCATCTTGTCGGCCACCACGCGTCCGTCGGTGCTGCCGCTGGCGGCGACGCCTCTCAAATAGTGCAGCACGCTGGAGTAGACCCCCGCCTGCGTCATCGTGGGTTTCAGTCCGCCAAAGGCCTTGGCGAAGCTGTCCGACCACTTGCGCGAGGCGTCATCGAAATCCCAGTAGAAGCCATCGACATAGGTCAGGCCCTGCGCATTGGCCAGGCCGAGCGCACGCAGATCGGAGAGGAAAATCAGCAGCGAAACCAGCTTCTGTCCGCCTGCCACGATGCCGAACTCCTTGGCCTGCTTGACGGCCGTGACCGTGTCCTGACCACCATTGGCCAAGGCGACCACCTGGGCCTTGCTGCCCTGGGCCTGCAGCAGATAGGAGGCGAAGTCTGCCGAGTTCAAGGGGTGGCGCACGCTGCCCACCACCGTGCCGCCCAGGGACTTGACGCGTTTGGCCGTGTCGGCCTCCAGCGAGTGGCCGAACGCATAGTCCACCGTGACGAAGAACCACGATTTACCGCCGGCCTCGATGGTGGCGCGGGCACCGCCTGCCGATTGGGAGAACGTGTCGAACATCCAGTGAAAGCCCACGGGCGAGCACTCTTTGTTGGTCAGCGCCGTGGTGGCCGGACCGGAGAACAGCACGACCTTGTTCTTCTCGCGCGCAATGCCCTGCACCGCGAGCGCGACTGCCGAGTTGGTCAGATCGGCAATGGCGGTGACCCCATCACGGTCGAACCATTCGCGCGCGCGTGCCGCGCCTACGTCGGCCTTGTTCTGATTGTCAGCCGAGACCAGATCGATCTTCATGCCCTTGCACTCGGCCGCCAGGCAGGCTTCGATGGCAAGCCGGGCCGCTGCGACCGAGCCCGCACCCCCCATCGATGCATAGTTGCCGGCCATGTCGGTCAGCACCCCGATTTTAACGGGCGGTATCTCGGCCGCTGCCGCAGGGGCGGCACAAAGTAAAACGCTCGCGCCCCAGGTGAGGGCGGCGAGCGTTGTCAGGGGGGAAGTCAGCGTTTTTTTGCCGGAGCGGGAAGCACGGGCAACAAAGGCGGTTCTGCCGCGCGGGACGGTATGCATGGCTTGTCTCCAATCTCGTTATGGTCATGGGCGAGCGCCTTGGCGGGCGCTGCCATCGGTCAAGCCGACCTGACGAGTGTAGAGAGCCAAAAATGCAGAATCAAGACGTATAAATGCAGACTTTCATTGCATTTTTGCAGACGTGCGCAGCGAGACGAGAGTTAGTCGACCGTCGCGCCCGACGCCTTCACCACAGGTGCCCACTTCTCGACTTCGTTTTTCACAAAGGCCGCGAATTCGGGTTGCGTCATTTTCGGGCCGACTGCGCCCAACTGTTTGAAGGTCTCCTGCACTTCGGCCGTGTCCTGCGCCTGCACCACGGCCTTGTTCAGAATGGTCAGCACTTCGGGCGGTGTGCCGGCCGGTGCCGTCAGACCGAACCACGACGACACGTCGAAGTCAGGAAAGCCGGATTCCGCCATCGTGGGCAGATCGGGTGCGGCTGGCGAGCGCTCCTTGGTGGTGACCGCGAGTGCGCGCAGCTTGCCCGATTGCACGTGGGGCCAGGCCGAAGGCATGTTGTCGAAGTCGAACTGAACCTGGCCACCGATCAGATCGGTCAGGGCCGGTGCACTGCCTTTGTAGGGCACGTGCAGCACGTCGATACCGGCCTGCATCTTGAAGAGCTCGCCGGCCATGTGGATGGAGGTACCGCTGCCTGACGAGGCAAAGGCCATCTTGCCTGGATTGGCCTTGGCATAGTCGACCAGTTCCTTGACCGTCTTGGCCGGGACCTGCGGGTTGACCACCAGCACGTTGGGCACTTGCGCACCCATGGCCACGGGCACCAGGTCCTTGTTGATATCGAATCGCAGGTTCTTGTAGAGCGTGTGGTTGATGGTGTTGGTCACCGCCATGAAGTAGAGCGTGTAACCATCGGGGTCGGCACGCACGACCTGCTCGGCGGCGATGTTGCTGCCGGCGCCGGGACGGTTTTCGATCACGAAGGTCTGGCCCAGCGATTGGGTCAGCTGCTTGGCAAGAATGCGGGCGATTACATCGGTCGAACCACCGGCGGAGAAACCCACCACGATACGCACGGGCCTATCGGGATAGGCGGCCTGGGCGGCTGCGGGCAGCGCAAAGGCACAGGCTGCGAGACCTGCAATCAAGGTCTTGCGGCGCAGGGTGGAAAAGAATGAGTGCTGCATGGTGTCTCCTGTGTAGTCGAATCGCAAGAAGTGTCGGATTCGGCGCTTAGGGGCGCGATTTTGCCTGTTGACCGCGTCAGGAGCAATGCGCAATGGTTACCGGATTTGTCCGCCCCGGAGGACGCAGCATTGTTTGCTATGCTCGCCCCTCGGGTCAAGACCCTTTGCGCGAGGTGCGCTGGCTTGGCTTCGGAGTCTATACATGGCGCGGTTTTACAGATACTTCTTTCGCGGGTTGATCACCATTCTACCGGTGGGGATCACGGTTTATCTTCTCTACCTCTTTCTCGCCTGGAGCGAGCAGATGGCGCTGGTGGTGCTGCGCCCGTTCATCGGTACGTTCTACGTGCCCGGTCTGGGCCTGCTTCTGGGCGTGTTGTGCATCGTGGCCATCGGTTATCTGGTGTCCAAGAAGAGCATGTCGCGTTACCTGGGCTGGATCGAGCTGCCGTTCACCAACATCCCTGTGGTCAAAAGCATTTACTCTTCTCTGAAGAGCTTCGCTGATTATTTTGCACCCTCGTCCAAGAATACGACCCAACAAGTGGTGATTCTGCGCATGCCGGGTCAGCCGCTGGAAGTCGTGGGCCTGGTCACCCGGGTGGGTACCGACGGATTGCCGCCCGGCTTTTTACCGGGCAACCGGGTCGCGGTGTATCTCCCCATGGGCTACATGATCGGTGGCTACACTGTGTTCGTGCCGCAGGAGTGGGTGCAGCCCATTGAAATGAGCGTCGAAGAGGCCATGCGGTCCTCGCTGATCGCCTGGATGGCACGCAGCGATACCCCACGATGAACTAGTGTGTTTTTTCCGTCACGTCGACGGCCTGCGCCCACGTTAAATCATTCGGTAATCATCCGGATGACGGATAATAAGCGCCTCATTTTCTCCGTTTTTTCCAAGGCGCAGGCCATTTATGCAAGACGAAGGCGTATTCCGTTGGGTTGGCAATGCCTTGGGCGAAATCCTGCGCTCACTTGTCGATGCTGTCGGGTTCATATTCGGCAAGGTCGGCGCCGCCGTACACGAGTTTTTCGGGGGCGTGGCCGGGGCCATGGGCATCGATCCGTCGTTTCTCAACATCGTCTGGATCGTGCTGGGCGTGTGGATGCTGTTTTCAGCCATCCGCGCGTTTGCCCGCCGCCACATCTTCGCCGGGATCGTCTGGCTGTTCCTGGTCTCGCTGCTGTTCGGCCTGTTGATGAGCACGCCTGCAGAGGCGTCGCGTCCGGCCGTGCGCAGCAAGTCTTCGCTGCCCGCGGGCACGCGTGTGGTGCCGCTGGCACGCCCGCCAGTCCAGACCCAGCTGCATCCGCCCACCATTGCCGAGCCGGGCAATGTCACGCCAGACGGCAAGCATCGCCATCATCCCGCGTTGCCGGTCGTGCGCACGCTCTGATTCCTGTCGAATGCTCTATCGCCTGGCCGCCGACGCCGTTCTCGTTTTCCACGGATTGTTCGTTCTGTTCGTCGTGCTCGGTGGCTTGCTTTCCCTGTGGCGACCGCGCCTGGCCTGGCTTCACATTGCGGCCGCCCTCTGGGGCGCCACCGTCATGCTGTCGGGCATGATCTGCCCGCTCACGCCGCTTGAGAACAGCCTGCGGTTGGCCGGTGGCCAGGCGGGATACTCGGGCGGTTTCATCGAACACTACATCACTGCAGCAATCTACCCAGCCGGGCTCACACGCCCCATCCAGATCACGCTCGGCGCCCTGGTGGTGTTGATCAACGCAGTGATCTACGCCTATATCGGATCACGGCGCTTGCGATCAGGCAGGTCCTGATCGGCGGCTGGCAACGGCGCCGGAGTGTCGCCTGCCGACGTGGCCGGCTCGGCCGACTGGCCGGACAAGGCGGGAGTCTGGCCGGGCGCCTGCATGACCATTGCCGCAGGCCTGTACATATCCACGTTGGTCTTGCGTAAACGGGCAAGCACATCGAACAGAATCGCGCTGCGCACCCCGTATGCCGCTCGTGGAGACGACACGGATGCCGACGCGTTGAACATCAGGTTGCCGTTGGCGTCGATCCCATCGATGAAGACGTTGGGCGCGGGATTGTCCAGTATGCCCGGGTGATCGGCGAATGCCGACATGATCACCTCACGTACGTGCTCGGCATCGGTGACCAATGGCATCGGAAGCTTGATCGTGACCACGCCCAGCGGATTGGAGTGGGTGACGTTGCGCACCGTTTTGGTAATGAACTCCGAGTTCGGGACGATCACCGTGGAGCGGTCCGACATCTGGATCTCCGTGGCACGCACGTTCACGCGCACGATATCGCCTTCTATGCCACCCAGCGCGACCCAGTCGCCCACCTTGACGGGGCGCTCGGCCAGCATGATCAGGCCGGAAACGAAGTTTTGCACCACCGCCTGCAGGCCGAAACCGATGCCCACCGACAGGGCGCTGGCCACCCATGCAATGCGTTCCAGGCCGATGCCCACGGCTGACAGGGTCAGGGCGACGGCCAGCACAATGCCCATATAGCCGAACAGGGTGCTGGCTGATGCCTGCATCCCGGGGTCCAGTTGCGTGGTCGGCAGGTAACGGCGAGCCAGCCAGCTTTTGAACAGTCTGACCGCCAGCAGTGTCAGCAGCAGGACGGCGATGGCCTGGGCCACGCGGGCAGGGCGTATGACGACTTCGCCGATCGCGATGCCTCCTCGCGCCTGATCCAGTCGTTGAAAGAGCTCCACCGGACCGGCACCGAACGGGGCCAGCAACAGCAGCAGCGCCAGCATCGCCAGCAGCACCCGCGCGGCACCCGACAGCAACACGGCGGCCTGCTCGCGCAGCCGGGGCTGCGCGAGCTCCAGCGCAGGCTCGTCTCCCGATGGTCTCGGCGCAGCCAGCAAAGTGGTGAATACATCGTCGGCCAGCACCGAGAACAGATAGGCCGAGGCCAGCACGACCAGGGTCCAGTTCAACTGTTTGATCGCGAAACTGCCGAACGCCACGTAACCGGTCAGAATGCTGATCACGGCCGTGGCCAACACGGCCCAGGCGATGCCCACGATGGCCGACATCCACACCGGACGGGCGACGGGGTTGCTGGACTCGGGATCTGCCAGGGCCTGGCGTCGCGCCCGCTCGAAGCGCACCAGTGTTGTTGCGAGCAGCCCGCCCAGAAGGACGGCGATCATGCAGTTCAGTGCAACCGTCAGCGTGAGGCTGGCATTGATCTCGCTTGCGATTCGCTCGCTGAGAAAAATCAGGACCAGAACAAAGGCAAGGAGAATGGGGAAGGCGCGCAGTCGGGTGGCCACCAGATCCGGAATCGGGGGCAGGCGCCAGGAGGTGCGATAGGGGGAGATCAATGCGCCGCCCAGCCCGGCGACATAGCCCGCGAAACATACCATTGCGACCGTGCTTCGCAGAACGGACCGCAGTTCTTCGCTGACCTCGCCTGACCAGGTCAGGCCGGTATAAATGGCCTCGGCCATCAACCCGGGAACGGCCAGGCCCAGAATGACAATAGTGATGGCGTGCACCGATCGGCGCAGGCGTCCCGATGGGACACGCGTTGCCGTGATCTTGAGCAATCGGTGCGAGGCCCACAGGTGCAGGGCGATCAGCGCGCAGACCGCTAGCGCCATGCCCAGCCAGACCGCCCATGACGTGGATGCGAGCGCGTCCACCAACTCACCGCCCAGTTGCGTCAGGCGCTGGGTATCCCGTGGCAGATCGCCCCGGAATTCTGACCAGTAGGCCGTGCCCAGGATCGAGGATGTGCGCTCGCCCAGCTGTGCCTGGAATTGCGAGCGGCGCTGCGCGGACACGCTGTCCACGGCCTGGCCAGCCTCCACTGACATCAGCCGTGCCAGCTTGACCTGAGCATCCAGGGACGTGCGGTTTTTCTCCAGCTGGGCCCGTTGCGCGGCGACGTCGGGGGCCTCGGTCGCCCCTTCGGCCACCTCACCGAGTTCAGTCAACCGGGCCTGCACGCTATCGAGCTGCGGGGTCAGGGCATCGGCGGCGGCATCGGCAATGGACTGCACCTGCAGCGCCTTGCTGCGCAGTCCGCCCAAGGTCGCCGGGTTGATTTTCTCGTCGGCCAGCGCCGCCTGGACCCGGTCCAGGTCCTTGCGCGCTGTCTGCAGACTCTTTTCCTGATCCGCCGGCGCCTCGCCTGCCTGCGCGAGTCCCGACACACCCGACAGCCCCAGGGCAAGCACCAAAAGCACGAGTGCGACGCATTGTCGCCAGAGGACGGTTTTCATGCTGCGCAAGTTACCACTACGGCATGAGGAACACCGGCGCAATAGATTGCTGGTTGATTCAATGTGATACAGACGCCCCATCGAGGCAAACCCGGCGCCGATCGAGGTGTCCTGCGCCGGGTAAGCTGCCGCCCCTCTCACGCTGAGGTGCCTTCACGGTCAGACCACTGCGCGGCGAGCCCCAAGCCGGCTGATCAGCAGCCAGGATAAACCGCTGGCTGCCATGCCCAGCGTCAGCGCAATCGCCATGCGCCAGGCGCTGCCATAGACCAGGGCCACGCCCCAACCGCTGGAGATCGAGAAGAACACCATCTGTATGAACCCCAGCACGGATGCCGCCGTGCCAGCCAGTGCAGGCACGCGCCCCAGAACGGTCAGCGTCATGCCCGGAAAGGCAAGGGTCAGGCCGCAGGCAAATAGGCCCAGCGGCAACACGGCGAACAGGACGCTGACCTGGTCGACTGATCCCGTATAGGCGAGATTGAGCGCGCAGCTCAGCGTCATCACCCCGAACCCGGCGGCAATCAGATTCGAGGGTGCCGTGAGCGGCGCAAGCCTAGCGGCCAGAAAGGAACCACTGAGCATGCCGGCCACCAGGGGCACGAACAGATAGCCGAAATCGGTTTCGGACAGCTGCAGAATCGCGGTGACGAAATCATGGGCGCCCCCGATCATGAAGCCAAAGCCTGCGAACAGCAGCCCGAAAGACAGCGACAGCGCCAGAAACACGCGGTCCTGCAGGATCTGCGCGATGTTACGGAAAAATGCAGTGGCGACGAACGGCTGGCGTTTGTGCGCGGGCAACGTTTCCGGCAGTCCCCAGGCGCACAGGGCGAGGCTGGCGAGTGCCACCACCATCATCAGGACGAAGATCATGCGCCAGCCGAATCCGGCGGCCAGGTAGCCACCCAGCACAGGGGCGATGGCCGGTGAGACGCTGAAGACCATGATGATGTAGGAGAGCGTGCGCTGCGCGACCGCACCCTTATAGCAATCGTTGACCACTGCCTGTCCGATCACCATGCCGGCGCCCGCCGACAGACCCTGGAGAATGCGCCCGGCCACCAACCACTCGAAGGTGGGGCTGTACGCGGCAGCAACGGCGCCCAGCGTGTAGACACACAGTGCGGTCATGAGCACACGACGTCGTCCGAAGGTGTCGGACAGCGTGCCATGCACGAGCATGGTCAGCGCGTAGGCGAGCATGTAATAGCCCAGCGTGCTCTGGACGTCTTCGCGGGAGCGGGCGAAGGTGTGGCCGATTTCGCCGAAGGCCGGCAGATAGGCGTCTATGGTCAGGGGCCCCAGGCAGGCCAGGGCCCCCAGGATGAAGACCATATACGCGTAGGGAGGAAGGCGAGGGGTGATGGGATCGGAGGATGCAGGGGATGTCATGAAAAAGGGAAGTGAGGGCGCGTCAGGCGCGCCCGGCCAGCGGTTCTGCTTTGGTCAGTGTGACGGGAACGGATTTGTAGGACGGGGTGAAACTCTTGGGGTCGTGATCGGCCAGGGCGATCATGCCATTGCCCTCGGGGTAATACACCGCCACCGATCCCCGTGCGATATCGAACGCGACGGCCGTCACACTATGCATGGCGCGATGGGTGCCATCCACCTTGGCAGCGACGATGTCGACGACATCACCGTGTGCGAGGCCATGCTCGGCGAGATCCTCTGCGTTGACGAACACCACATCGCGGCGCGAGGTGACGCCGCGATACCGGTCGCTTTCGCTATAGATCGTGGTGTTGTATTGGTCGTGGCTGCGAATCGTGGTCAGCGTCAGGTGCGCATTGCTGTCGGCCCGGGTGGCCAGCGCATCGGTGCGCATGAAATTGGCGCGCCCGTTCGGCGTGAGCCATTTGCGCTGGGCTGATGCAATCGTCAGACGAAAGCCGCCGGGTTGTTTGATCCTTTCGTTATAAGGCGCAAAGTCGGGAAAGACTTTTTCGATGGCGTCACGGATCAGGCTGTAGTCGGCCACCAGGCTGTGCCAATCGACCCGGGTGTCGGGCAGCGTGGCCACTGCCATGTGCGCCACGATCGCAGGCTCGGACAGCAGTTGATCCGATGCGGGCGGCAGGCTGCCGCGCGAGGCATGCACCATGGACATCGAGTCTTCCACCGTGACGGTCTGTGCCACGCCCGCCTGAATGTCGATCTCGGTGCGACCCAGGCAAGGCAGCAAAATGGCGGTCTTTGCCGGAATGAGATGCGAGCGGTTCAATTTTGTGGCGATGTGTACCACGAGGTCGAGCTTGCGCATGGCGGCAAAGGTGGCCTGCGGGTCGGAGATGGCCACGGCGAGGTTGCCGCCCAGGCAGATCAGTGCCCGTGAGGCGCCATCGCGTATGGCGGCAATGCTTTCGACGGCCGAGTGTCCTTTTTCGCTTGGCGGCTTGAACCCGAACGTGCGCTCGATGCCTTCGAGCAGAGCCGCATTGGGCACCTCGGTGATGCCGACAGTGCGATCACCCTGCACATTGGAATGACCCCGCAAGGGGCATATGCCGGCACCCTGGCGTCCGATATTGCCGCGCATCAGCAGCAGATTCGAAATCTGCTGAACGTTTTGCGTACCGTGCTTGTGCTGCGTAATGCCCATGCCATAGCAAATGATGACGCGTTTGGCGTTGGCGTAGATGTCGGCCACCGACTCCACTTCGGCACGGGTCAGCCCCGAATGGCGTTCGATGTCTTCCCACGCCAAGGTGCGCAGATCTTCTGCGAATGCCTCAAAGCCGGCCGTGTGCGTGTTGATGAATTCATGATCGAGTACCGGGTGTCCCCCCGCTTGCATGCTGGCGGCATCACGTTCGAGCAGCAGCTTCATCATGCCCTGCAAGACGGCCTGATCGCCGCCCACACGCAACTTGTAGTAAGTCGAGGCGATGCGTGTGGATGACATCGTGGCCATTTCCATGGCGTGCTGCGGCGAGGTGAAGCGCTCCAGGCCGCGTTCGGCCAGCGGATTCAACACCACGATGGGAACATTGCGCTTGGCGGCTTCACGCAAAGTGGTGAGCATGCGCGGATGATTGGTGCCCGGATTGTGGCCGATGCAGAAGATCGCGTCGCAGTGGTCGAAGTCTTCCAATGTCACGGTGCCTTTACCCACGCCGATGGCTGGAGGCAGCCCCACGCTGGTGGCTTCATGGCACATGTTCGAGCAGTCGGGGAAGTTGTTGGTGCCGTATTCGCGCACGAACAACTGATACAGAAACGCCGCCTCGTTGGACGTGCGCCCCGATGTGTAGAACTCGGCCATGTCGGGGTGAGGCAGGGCGCGCAGCCCTTCACCAATGTGGCGCATGGCGGCATCCCATTCGATCGGCACGTACTTGTCCTGCGTGGCGTCGTAGATCATGGGATGCGTCAGCCGCCCCTCGTCCTCGAGCAGGTGATCGCTCCACCCCCACAGTTCAGTCAGTGTGTGGTCGGCAAAGAATGCCGGCGTCGTGCGTTTGGCGGTCGCTTCCCAGGACACCGCCTTGGCACCGTTCTCACAGAATTCGAATGAGGATGTGTGTTTGGGATCAGGCCAGGCGCAGCCGGGACAGTCGAAGCCCTCGGGCTGATTCACCTTGAGCAACATGCGCGAATCGCGCCCGACGGCCATTTGACGGCGCAGCGCTTGCGCCACGGCACCCAGTGCCCCCCATCCGCCCGCCGCGCCGGTGTAGTGCTTCACGCCCTCGACTTCACGTGCGGCCAGGGGCTTTTCGGGGGTGGGGCTATCCATGGTGTACTCCGGCAGATGGGATGACGCTTGGCGCGTCGTGTTGGCGGCAATTATCCGCTGTTTGCATGTCGATTGCCTGTCAGGCGCAGTGTTGACCGGCAAGCCATGTGCCCATAAGGGTGCATGTCGCGCCCATTTCGGTGCG
>JBAZPE010000026.1:0-10662 GCA_041648375.1 Burkholderiaceae bacterium
GGCGGCGCAGCGTGAGCGCGATCGCGGCGATCATGCCCACCAGCAGCAGCACGGCGCCGACTTCGACGGCGAACACGTATTGCGTGTACATCGCGGTGCCCAGTTCGAGCGCGTTGTTGTAGTCGGCGGCGCGTTCGACCTGGGGGCCGATGTCGTGCCAGGTCGTGCCCAGAACGAACGACATTTCACCCACGAGGATCAAGCCGATGACCAGGCCCAGCGGAAGGTACGTGCGCAAACCCTTGCGCAGGTCCGACATGCGGACATCGAGCATCATCACGACGAACAGGAACAGCACCATCACCGCGCCGACGTAAACGACGACCAGCAGAAGCGCGAGAAACTCGGCACCCAGCAGCATCCACAGCATGGCGGCATTCAGGAACACGAGGATCAGGTGCAACACGGCAGTGACCGGATTCTTGGCCGTGATGACGCGAAACGCCGCCACAACCAGGACCACAGCCAGCACGTAAAACAGGAACGTTGAAAATGTCATGTCGATTCGGTCCTGCGATCAGCGGAAAGACGCGTCTTCAGCGCGACGACGGGCGATTTCGGGCTCGTAGTGGTCACCCACGGCAAGCAACATATCCTTGGTGAAATAGAGGTCGCCGCGCTTTTCGCCGTGGTACTCGTGAATGTGGGTTTCCACGATTGAGTCCACGGGACAGCTTTCCTCACAGAAGCCGCAGAAAATGCACTTCGTCAGATCGATGTCGTAGCGTGACGTGCGGCGCGAGCCATCCTCACGAACTTCCGACTCGATCGTGATGGCCACGGCCGGACACACGGCTTCGCACAGCTTGCATGCGATGCAACGCTCCTCGCCGTTCGGATAACGGCGCAGCGCGTGCAGGCCGCGAAACCGAGCCGACGTGGGCGTCTTTTCGTGCGGGTAGCGCAGGGTGATCTTGCGCTTGAAAAAATATTTGCCGGTCAGGCGCATGCCCTTGAGCAGTTCGGTCAGCATGAAGCTGCCGAAAAAATCCTTGATCGCTTCCATCTTATGCCTCGACTAGCGCCAAATGTTCCAGGGCGTCTGCATCCAGATCGCAACGACCAGCAGCCAAACGCCGGTCAATGGGATAAAGATCTTCCAACCCAACCGCATGATCTGGTCGTACCGGTAACGCGGGAACGAAGCCCGGAACCAGACGAACAAGGAAACCACGCAGAATGTTTTAAGTCCCAGCCAGATCCAGCCCGGGATCCAGTTCAGGGGTGCGATATCGATCGGTGAGGCCCAGCCGCCCAGGAACATGATGGATGCCATGCAGGACAGCAGGATCATGTTGGCGTATTCGCCCAGGAAGAACAGGGCGAATGCCATGCCCGAGTATTCCACCATGTGCCCGGCCACGATTTCCGACTCGCCTTCCACCACATCGAACGGGTGACGGTTGGTTTCGGCCACGGCGGAGATGACGTAGATCACGAACAGGGGCAACAGCGGCAACCAGTTCCAGGACAGGAAGGTCAGACCCATATCGGCGAACCAGCCCCGGTTCTGAACATTCACGATCTCGCTGATGTTCAGACTGCCCGACACCAGCAGCACCGTGACCAGCACGAAGCCGATTGCCAACTCGTAGGACACCATCTGGGCCGAAGCACGCAAGGCACCCAGCAGCGCATACTTGGAGTTCGATGCCCAGCCAGCCACGATTACGCCATATACGCCCAGCGAGGTAATAGCCATGAAATACAGCAGCCCCGCATTGACGTCGGCCAACACGATCTCCGGGCCGAAAGGAATAACCGCCCACGCCGCCAACGCAGGCATGAGGGTCACGACCGGCGCCACGACAAACAGGATCTTGCTGGCCTCGGTCGGAACGATGACTTCCTTGGTCAGCAACTTGAACACGTCGGCAAAAGGCTGCAACAGCCCTTTGAAACCCACGCGAGTCGGTCCCAGACGCACATGCATGGCGCCGATCATCTTGCGTTCCCAATACGTGAGATAGGCCACGCACAAAATAATGGGTACCGCGATGACAATGATCTTGACCACCGTCCACACTACCAGCCACAAGGTCGGCCCCAGCAGGGCCTGACCGTGGCTTTCAAGAACGTCCAGCCATTGCATCAGACACGCTCCACGACAAATTGATCAAGGCTCGCGCCCAGGGCGGCTGTCTCGGCAAAACCGGTTGCCAGACGCACCACGCCATCGGCGACTTCGGCATCCAGCGTTGCTGGCAGCTCGATCCGGGCATCGCCAGAGATCACGCGAACCTGCGCGCCGGATTGCACACCGAGTTGTTCCAGCGTTGCGGCATTCATGCGCGCTTTCGGCTTGGCCGATGCACGGGTGGCCTGCAACGGCTCGGAACGGCGAACAATCGCATCGGTGCGGTAGATCGGACGCTCGAGCACACGCTCCAGACCGTTGCGGGCGGCATTGACACCCAACGCGCTGCTGAAACGATTGGACAGACGACCGTCCAGCCCGCCATTGAGCACACCATCACGGACCGCTTCGGACGTTTCGTCGTCGAACTGCGGCAATTGCAGAACGTTGCCGAGCACGCGCAACACTTTCCAACCCGGACGCGATTGGCCTTTTGCAGCAACCGTACCCTTGAAGCTTTGCGCCGTGCCCTCGGCATTGACGAAGGTGCCGGACGTTTCGGTGAACGGTGCAATGGGCAGCATGATGTCGGCCCATTGTGCGGCAGCCGAGTGGAACGAAGTCAGTGCCACGGAGAACTGGGCGCCTTCCAGCGCAGCAACGGCCTGTGCGCCGTTGGCAGCATCGAGCAGTGGCTCGGCGTGCAGCACGATGTAGGCCTTGAGCGGATTGCTCAACATCGCCTGGGCGGTCTTGCCACCCTCGCCGGGCACGGCGTTGGCCAGATAACCGCCGACGGTATTGCCGCCCTCGGTCAACACGCCGAACTTGCCATCGGACAACTCGGCCACGGCTTGCGCGTTGGCGGCCAGCAAGGCCGCATCGCGGGCATTGACGGCCAGGTTACCCAGGAACACGGCAACGTTGGCGCCACCGGCCAGGCTGTTGGCCACGAGCACGGCCTGATCGCCTGCCTTGACCGACGCAAACGCAGCCGGCACCTCGCGGCCCTTGGCCTGTGCCAGTGCGACGGCCACTTCGGCCAGCGCGTTGGCCCACTGCGACGGCGCAACCGTCACACGGTTGGCCACACTCATCAGGGGATCGTCGGCAACGGCGTCGATCAGATTCAGCTGGGTACCACTCTTGGTGGCCTGACGCAGACGCTGCGCCATCAGCGGATGATCCTTGCGCAGGAACGAACCGATCACCAGGACACGGTCGAGCGTGTCGAGTTCGGCGATCGGCATGCCCAGCCACGGGGTGCCGGCGCGGCCGGTGTCCCAGGCGGCGTCGGTCTGACGCAGACGGAAATCGATGTTCTCCGAGCCCAGGGCGCGGGTCAGACGACCCAGCAAGGCAAGCTCTTCGGTGGTGGCGATGTCGCTGCCCAGGGCGCCGATCTGGCCGCCGCCGAAGCTGTCACGCACGCGTGTCAGCCCTTGGGCAACAGCCTGCAAGGCTTCCTGCCAGGTCACTTCCTGCCAGGTGCCGTCAGCACGCTTGATCATGGGCGCGGTCAGGCGGTCATCACTGTTCAGGGCTTCGTAGGAGAAGCGATCGCGATCGCTGATCCAGCATTCATTGATCGCTTCGTTCTCGAACGGCACCACGCGCATGACGCGGTCGTCCTTGACCTGGATGACCAGGTTGGCGCCCACGCTGTCGTGCGGGCTGACCGAACGACGACGTGCCAATTCCCAGGTACGCGCGCTGTAGCGGAACGGCTTGGAAGTCAGTGCACCGACCGGACAGATGTCGATCATGTTGCCCGAGAGTTCGGAGTCGATGCTGCGCCCCACGAATGTCGTGATCTCGGCGTGCTCGCCGCGACCCAGCATGCCGAGTTCCATGACGCCGGCAATTTCCTGGCCAAAGCGCACGCAACGGGTGCAGTGGATGCAGCGGCTCATTTCCTCTGCGGAAACCAGCGGACCGAGATCCTTGTGGAACACGACGCGCTTCTCTTCGCTGTAGCGTGAGGCCGATCCGCCGTAGCCCACGGCCAGATCCTGCAGTTGACACTCGCCGCCCTGATCACAGATCGGGCAATCCAGCGGGTGATTGATCAACAGGAATTCCATGACCGATTTCTGCGCGGCGCGGGCGCGCTCGGAGCAGGTATGCACGATCATGCCGTTGGTGGCGGGCGTGGCACAAGCCGGCAGCGCCTTGGGCGCCTTCTCGACTTCGACCAGACACATGCGGCAGTTTGCCGCGATGGAAAGCTTCTTGTGATAGCAGAAATGCGGCACGTACAGCCCGACCTTCTGAGCCGCATGCATAACCATGCTGCCCTCGGGCACTTCTACCGCGTTTCCGTCGATGGTAAGTTCAACCATTGCTGTTGTCCTGGCCTACAAATATTTCGGAACCACGCAGGACTTGTGTTCCACGTGATGGGCGAACTCGTCGCGGAAATGCTTGAGGAAACCGCGCACGGGCATGGCCGCGGCGTCTCCCAGCGCGCAGATGGTGCGGCCCATGATGTTACCGGCCACGTTATCCAACATGTCCAGATCTTCCATGCGGCCACGGCCGTTTTCGATGCGCTCCACCATGCGGTAGAGCCAGCCCGTGCCTTCACGGCAAGGGGTGCACTGGCCGCAGCTTTCTTCAAAATAGAAGTAGGACAGGCGCAGTAGCGACTTCACCATGCAGCGCGTTTCATCCATGACGATGACCGCGCCTGAACCCAGCATCGAGCCGGCCTTGGCAATACTGTCGTAATCCATGGTGCAGGCCATGATGATGTCGGCCGGCAGCACGGGCGCGCTGGATCCACCGGGGATCACGGCCTTGAGCTTGCGACCGCCACGCATGCCGCCCGCCAGTTCAAGCAGGGTCGAGAACGGCGTGCCCATGGGGATCTCGTAGTTACCGGGACGTTCGACGTCGCCGGTGATCGAGAACAGCTTGGTGCCGCCGTTGTTCGGCTTGCCGACTTCGAGATAGGCCTGGCCGCTGTTGCGGATGATCCAGGGCACCGCCGCGAACGTTTCGGTGTTGTTGATCGTGGTGGGCTTGCCATACAGGCCGAAGCTGGCAGGAAACGGCGGCTTGAATCGCGGTTGGCCTTTCTTGCCTTCGAGCGATTCCAGCAATGCGGTTTCTTCGCCACAGATGTAGGCGCCATAACCGTGGAACGCGTGCAACTGGAAGTTGAAGTCCGAGCCCAGGATCTTGTCGCCCAGGAAACCGCCCGCGCGCGCTTCTTCCAGCGCAGCTTCGAACCGTTCGTAGACTTCGAAGATCTCGCCGTGAATGTAGTTGTAGCCCACGCTGATGCCCATGGCATAGGCGGCGATGGCCATGCCTTCAATCACGATATGCGGATTGAAGCGCAGGATGTCGCGATCCTTGAACGTGCCGGGCTCGCCTTCATCGGAGTTGCACACCAGGTACTTCTGGCCGGGAAAGGCGCGGGGCATGAAGCTCCACTTCAAACCCGTGGGGAAACCTGCGCCGCCACGGCCGCGCAGGCCCGAGGCCTTCACTTCGGCAATCACGTCTTCGGGCTTCATGCCCGTGGTCAGAATCTTGCGAAGCGCCTCATAGCCACCACGCGCAACGTAGTCCTGCAGGCCCCAATTGTTGCCGTTCACATCGGCCATGATCTGCGGCGCAATATGACGGTCGTGCAGACACATCGAGCGGCTCAGATCCTGACCGGGATCGGGATCGAGACCCTGGGCGAATTGTTGGTACAAACCGGGCATGTTCATGCCGATTCTCCTTGGTTCCGCAAGCCCTCGACCAATGCGTCGATACGCTCCTCGGACATACGCACACACATGTGCTTGTTATTGACCAGCATGACCGGCGAATCACCGCAAGCGCCCATGCACTCGCCTTCTACCAAGGTGAATTGCCCGTCTTCGGTGGTACCGCGCCAATCGATACCCAGCTTGCGCTTGAGGTAGTCGCCCGCACGCTCGCCGTCGCGCAACGCACAGGGCAAGTTGGTGCAGACGGAAATCTTGTGGCGACCCACGGGGCGCACATCGAACATGTTGTAGAAGGTCGCGACTTCCTGCACCGCGATCGGCGGCACGCCAATGTAGTTGGCCACGTCTTCAAGCACTTCGGGCGACAGCCACCCCTGCTCTTCCTGGGCAATAGCCAGGGACGCCATGATGGCGGATTGCCTCTGGTCGGCCGGAAACTTGGCAAGTTCCCGGTCGAAGAGTTTATAGGCCTGTTCGGAAAGCAACATAGTCTGGATCCGGATTTAAGCGCGCAGCGCCGACAGTGAAGTAAGCGTGCGCATCAGCGATCGATCTCGCCGAAAACGATGTCCTGCGTACCGATGATGGTGACGGCGTCGGCCAGCATGTGACCGCGTGCCATCTCGTCCAACGCCTGCAGATGCGGGAACCCCGGGGCACGGATCTTCAGGCGGTAAGGTTTGTTGGCGCCATCGGACACCATGTAGATACCGAACTCACCCTTGGGGTGCTCGACCGATGCATAGGCCTCGCCGGGGGGCACGTGGAAACCTTCGGTGAACAGCTTGAAGTGGTGAATCAGCTCTTCCATGTTGGTTTTCATGGCCACACGGTTAGGTGGCGACACCTTGTGGTTGTCGATCATCACCGGGCCGTCGTTATTGCGCAGCCACTCCACGCACTGGCGAATGATGCGATTGCTTTCACGCATCTCGGCCACACGCACCAGATAGCGGTCATAGCAGTCGCCGTTCACGCCCACTGGAATATCGAAATCCATCAGGTCATAAACTTCGTAAGGCTGCATCTTGCGCAGGTCCCAGGCCACGCCCGAGCCACGCAACATGGGGCCGGTGAAGCCCAGCGCCTTGGCGCGATCGGGATCGACCACACCCACGCCCACCAGACGCTGCTTCCAGATGCGGTTATCGGTCAGCAGTGTTTCGTACTCGTCGACACACGCAGGGAAACGGTTGGTGAAATCTTCGATGAAATCCAGCAACGAGCCCGAACGGGCGTCGTTCATGGCACGAAAATCTTTCTGGCTGCGCAGCTTGCTGCTGGCATCGCTATATTGCGGCATGACGTCGGGCAGGTCGCGATACACGCCACCGGGCCGATAGTAGGCCGCGTGCATGCGTGCCCCGGAGACCGCTTCGTAGCAGTCCATCAGGTCTTCACGTTCGCGGAAGGCATACAGGAACACCGCCATTGCGCCCACGTCCAGCGCATGCGAGCCCAGCGACATCAAGTGATTCAACAGACGCGTGATCTCGTCGAACATCACGCGAATGTACTGTGCACGCAAGGGCGGCTCGACGCCGACCAGCTTTTCGACGGCCATGACGTAAGCGTGCTCGTTGCACATCATGGACACGTAGTCCAGGCGGTCCATGTAGGGCAGTGCCTGGAGGTAAGTCTTGTGCTCGGCCAGCTTTTCAGTGGCGCGATGCAACAGGCCGATATGCGGATCGGCGCGCTGAATCACTTCGCCATCGAGCTCCAGAACCAGACGCAGCACGCCGTGCGCTGCCGGATGCTGAGGGCCGAAGTTCAGGGTGTAGTTCTTGATTTCTGCCATGGTTATAGCCCTGCCCCGTAGGCATCTTCACGCACCACTCGCGGCGTGACTTCACGCGGCACGATGGTGACTGGCTGATAAATGACCCGACGTTGCTCGGGGTCGTAACGCATTTCCACCGTGCCCGACAAGGGGAAGTCCTTGCGGAACGGATGGCCGATAAAACCGTAATCGGTGAGGATACGGCGCAAATCCGGATGGCCCTCGAACACCACGCCATAGAGGTCGAACGCTTCACGCTCGAACCAGTTCACGCTGGGCCAACAGTCCATGAGCGAGGGCAACACGGGGAAATCATCGTTGGGCACCCAGGTGCGAACCCGCAGACGCCAGTTGTGCGTGACCGACAGCAGATGAATCACCACCGCGAAGCGCGTCTTGTGCGCCTCCTGGCGGGCCACGGCCGCTTCACGCGTGCTGTTCCCCCATGTGAGGTAATCCACCCCACAGAGATCAATACAGGTTTCGAACTTCAGTGCGTCATCGCTGCGAAGGCGATTGCACGCCGCAAGCCACTGATCGGCGGGCACTTCCAGGGTCAGCTCACCCAACGCCTCGGTCAAGGCGGCGGTGTCACCGAACATGGTCTTAATCTGGGTCTTCAGGGTTTCGAGCCTGGTCATCTTTTGAACGCTTATAAACCGGTTTACCGTTGCGGCAAGGCCGCACCGAGGTGCTGCCCAGTTGGCCTATCACCAACCGCGCCGGAAAAATCAACGTGCGATAGTGTTGGTCAGACGGATTTTGTTCTGCATTTGCAGCAGACCGTAGACCAGCGCCTCTGCCGTCGGCGGGCAACCCGGCACATAGACGTCGACCGGCACGATTCGATCACAGCCGCGCACGACCGAATACGAATAGTGGTAGTAGCCACCGCCGTTGGCACAGGAGCCCATGGAGACCACCCAACGTGGCTCGGGCATCTGGTCATACACCTTGCGCAATGCAGGTGCCATCTTGTTGCACAGCGTGCCTGCCACGATCATCAGATCGGACTGACGCGGGCTGGGCCGGAAAATAATGCCGAACTGGTCGAGATCGTAGCGGGCAGCGCCCGCGTGCATCATCTCGACCGCACAACAGGCCAGACCGAAGGTCATGGGCCACATCGAGCCTGTCTTTGCCCAGTTCAGAAACTTGTCTGCACTGGTAGTAATGAAGCCTTGCTTGAGGATGCCATCTATTGCCATGTTGATCTCTGCTGAATGCGCGATGAAGGAATAAAGATCGAAACGATCCGGTTACTCCCAATCAAGGGCACCCTTCTTCCATTCGTAGATAAAGCCGACGGTAAGCACCGCCAGGAACACCATTACCGTCCAGAACCCGACCAGCCCGACGGAGTCGTTCGCGATCGCCCATGGGAACAGGAATGCCATTTCCAGATCGAACAGGATAAAGAGGATGGCGACGAGGTAGTAGCGCACATCGAACTTCATGCGGGAATCTTCGAATGCTTCGAAGCCGCACTCGTAAGGCGACAGTTTCTCTTTGTAGGGATTGCGTGGGCCGAGCAAGGAACCCGCACCCAGAAGCGCAAAACCGATCAGCGTGGCGACAACGATAAAAAGCAGGACGGGGAAATATTCTTGCAGGTTCATGACGCTGGGCTCGGGATGAAGGAACAAACCTTAGGATTGTAGCATTCGATACCCACTTTTCACGAGCGCATGGCACGGATGGTTTGCAGTGCAACGTATCAGGAATATGTCAGGAAATCATGGATATACCGATGAACACGACGTCTCCCGGACGTTGCACATAGGTCACAGTCGCGGCTATGCAACATCGCTTAAGACCCTCTTCACCAAAAACAAAAAAGCATGGCGCCAAAAATAAAAAAGCCACTCGCGAGAGTGGCTTCAACGACGAACCGAAGTTCGTCTGAATCTTTCTTCTGCAGCTGCAATGACGGAGCAAGCCCCGACCCTGCAGCTGCCGATATCAAGCGACTAGACGTCGCTTGAATATCGATTAGAAGCGGTGACGCACACCGACGATACCAGTCGTGGCTTTGACGCCGTCTTGGAATGCGTAGTCGGTGGTGTAGTTGCCGTAAGCGTACAGGTTCGTGCGCTTGGACAGGTCATAGGTCAGACCCAGCGAGTAGCTGTTGCTGGTTTCGTCGTCGCCCGTCAAACGGTTGTTCTTGGGGTCGATACGCTGCCATGAACCGAACAGGTTCGTAGCGGCGCCCAGGGGCACGGTTGCGCCAACCAGGTACGACGAAGCACGGAAGCCGTCGCGGCTGAGACCGTTGCCGAAGCTAAGCGAGTCGCCACCGGTGGCCAGACCGCCGCCCAGGACGTTTGCGTCTTGGCTTTGGATCCAGCCGTTACGGGTTTGACCCCAGGCCAGAGCCAGCTTGACCACTTCGAAGTCATACGAACCACCGACCAAGTACGAACGAATCTTGGCGGTGCTTCCATCACCAACTTGGTTCGACGCGGGGTTCAGTTGATCGTAGGCGGCAGCCACGTTCAAAGGACCATTTACATAACGAATACCAGCCGTAATGGCACGGTTGTTGTTGTTGGTACGGAAGCCTTGACCCGAACCAGCGTTACCGAAGCCACCAGCACCGCTGTTCGACGTATTGAACGAATAGCCAGCGCCGACTTGGAAACCAGCGTACGACGGGGTTTGGTACATGACCATGTTGTCGTAACGGGTGGTGTTAGCCGAGCTGAAGCCGTGACCAATGTTGGCCAGGCCGAACGAGGCGCCGAACGGATCGATCGAAGCGAAGTACTTCGAAGCGATGTTGGTTTGACGACCCAGGTCCAATTGGCCCCATGCGTCGTTAGCCAGACCGACCGTAGCTTGACGACCGAACAAACGGCCGTTTTGAGCCGAACGGCCGTCGTTAGCGGTGAAACCGCTTTCCAGCGTGAAGACTGCGCGCGTACCGCCACCCAGATCTTCCGTACCACGCAGGCCCCAACGCGAACCGGACTGGTTGCCCGAGTTCATGCCGAACTTGGAAGCCGAATCACCGTTGGCCTTAATTTTTTGGTAGCCGACGCCCAAGTCGACAATACCGTACAACGTGACCT
>JBAZPE010000027.1:0-10558 GCA_041648375.1 Burkholderiaceae bacterium
GGCGCTGGTGCTGGGTGCCTGGCGCGTGATGCAGGGCGAGATGAGTGTCGAGGCGCTGTTGATTGTGCTGATGGCGGGCACGGAGATCTTCCGACCGCTGCGCGATCTGCGCAGCGTGCTGCACAAGGGCATGCTGGGGCAGTCGGCCGCACACAATGTGCATGCGTTGATGGATGCAGAAGTGAGCGTGCCCCGCGCGGGCCACGAGCCCGCAAAGGACCTGACCCCGACGATCGAGTTCGACGCGGTGTCGTTTTCCTATCCGGGTGGGCGCATGGCGCACAACGGGTTGTCGTTCAAGGTGGCAGCCGGCGAACGTGTCGGTGTGGTGGGCCCCAGCGGCGCGGGCAAGTCATCGCTGATCCGACTGCTGTTGCGTCAGCACGATCCGCAAAGCGGCACGGTACGCATCGGCGGACGCGACGTGCGCGACTTGCTGCCCGAGGATGTGCTGTCGCACCTGGCCATCGTCTCGCAGGACACGACGCTGTTCTATGGCACGGTGCAGTCGAACCTGCGCCTGGGCAAGCCTGATGCCAGCGACGACGACATGGTTGCCGCCGCGCGCGCCGCCAATGCGCACGATTTCATCATGGCGCTGCCACACGGATATGACACGGCGATCGGCGAGCGTGGCGTGCAGTTGTCGGGCGGGCAGCGGCAGCGCCTGGCGATTGCCCGCGCACTGTTGCGTGATGCGCCCATCCTGATTCTGGATGAAGCGCTGTCGTCGGTCGACGCCGAGAACGAGTCCCTGATTCAACAGGCACTGGACCGTTTGATGGTCGGACGCACGACGCTGATCCTGGCGCATCGTCTGGCCAGCGTCGTAGGCGCCGATCGAACGCTGGTGCTCTCGGGCGGACAGGTGGTGGAAGAAGGCGACCACTCGACCCTGATGGTTAGGCGCGGCATGTATTACGAGCTGATGCACGAACAGGCCGAGGGCAGTGAAGATACGGCGGCGGCAAGCGCCCGCCTGGCAGGATCAAATGAGCACCAGCCAGATGCTGATGCACACGTCGACACGCCAGCCGAAGCGTTGTCTCATGGAACGCCCGACCACTCGACATCGAATCCTTCCGTGGCGCTCGACGCCGACGCAAGCTCGGCCCCCGAACCACGCGATCTGGATGCGGACGCCGCACACGTCAGCTGGCAAGCCACGCTGGGCACCCTGCTCCGTTTCGTGGCCCCCTGGCGCGGCACGCTGGTCGCCACGATCGTGCTCGGTGTGGCGCGGGTCGTGGCCTTCATCGGCGTGGGTGTGCTGAGCGCACTGATTGTGGCCAGCGTGCGTGCTGGCAATGACCCCACCTGGCTGATCGCAGCAGTGTTGATCACCGCCCCGCTGGCCGCCCTGTTTCACTGGCTGGAGTCGTGGCTGGCGCATGCCATGGCCTATCGCCTGTTGGGCGATATGCGGGTGAATCTGTTCGACAAGCTCGAACGGTTGGCACCGGCCTATCTGATGCAGCGGCGCTCGGGCGATCTGGTAGCGCTTTCCACGCAGGACGTGGAGATGGTGGAGTACTTCTATGCCCACACGGTGGCACCGGCCATTGTGTCGGTACTGGTGCCGCTGACCGTGCTGCTCGCGCTCAGCTTTTATTCCTGGCCGCTTGCCCTGGTGCTGCTGCCCTTCCTGGGCTATGCCTTGCTCTCGCCGCTGCGTGGCAGGCGTCGCATCGATGCGCTGGGTGGCGAAGCTCGACGGGCGCTGGGCGAGCTGAGCTCGCATGTGACCGACACGATTCAGGGCCTGGGTGAACTGGTTGCACTGCAGGCCACAGGACGACGCCGTACCGAGTTCGTGGCGCTGGCGCACGGCTATGGCGAACGTCGTCTGACACTGCAGAAGGATCTGTCGCTGCAGAATGCCCTGTTCGAAATCGCAACGGGCTGGGGTGGCCTGGCCGTTGCAGCCGTGGGCGCGCAGCAGGTCGCCGCCGGCGTGCTGCCCGCCACCGTATTGCCGCTGCTGGTGCTGATTGCGATTGCGACCTTTCTGCCTGTGTCTGAAATCTCGCAAGTGAGCCGTCAACTGGCCGATACCATCGCCGCCACACGACGGCTGCACGTGGTGAGCAATGAGCCCGAGCCCATCGTGGATGGCACCAAACGCCTTCCCGCCCCCACTGCCGGGTCGTCCATCGCGTTCCAGGACGTGACGTTCAATTACCCCGGGCGCGCCACCCCTGCGCTATCTGAGGTCAATTTGACTGTGCCAGCCGGATCGACGGTCGCGCTGGTGGGCCCCTCTGGTGCAGGCAAGAGCACGCTGGCGGCCCTGCTGCTGCGTTTCTGGGATCCCGTGCAGGGGCAGGTGACCATCGACGGCGTGCCTGCGCCTGTGCTGGAGCTGGATGCGCTACGGGCGCGTGTGGCCATGGTGACGCAGGACACGTACCTGTTCAACGACACCCTGCAGGCGAATATTCGACTCGCCCGGCCCGATGCCAGCGACGAAGACTTGCGCGTGGCGCTTGAGCAGGCGGCATTGACGGCGTTCGTCGATCAATTGCCCGAAGGCCTGAACACGCGTGTGGGCGAGCGCGGCGTGCAGCTCTCGGGCGGTCAGCGCCAGCGCATTGCCATTGCACGCGCTTTCCTCAAGAACGCGCCGGTGCTGCTGCTGGACGAAGCGACTTCGCACCTGGATACCTTGAGCGAGTGGCAGGTGCGTCATGCATTGACCGACCTGATGAAGGGCCGCACGACGCTGATCATCGCGCACCGTCTGGCGACCATCAAGAATGCCGACATCATCTTCGTGCTGAAGGCAGGGCGATTGGTGGAGCAAGGCAGCCACGATGCGCTGATGGCGCGCAATGGCGTATATGCGGAACTGGCGCGCATGCAATCGCAGAGCTGAGAACGTTGCGACACCATCCTGTCGCTATGCCGCGCAACAGAAAGGCCCGCTGCAACGGCGTCGCAGCGGGCCTTGCGCTATAGAAACCTGCACGTCAGTCCAGCCGCCCTTCCTCCACGCCGTGGCAGGCCACCACATTCAATCCCGCTACGATCGACTTGGGCGGTTCGACCCGACAGCGATCGTTGGCGTGCGGGCAACGCGGGTGGAAAGTACAGCCCGACGGCGGATTCAGCGGATTCGGCACCTCACCCGCCACACGGGTGCGCGCGCGCCCTTCCCCATGCATGTCGGGAATGGCTTCGAGCAGCATACGGGTGTAGGGGTGACGTGGCCGTTCGAACAGGGCATCACGTGGGGCAACCTCCACGATGCGCCCCAGATACATCACAGCCACGCGATCGGCCACGTGATGCACCACCGCCAGGTTGTGCGAGATGAACACGTAGGTCAGACCCAGGGAACGTTGCAGGTCTTTCATCAGGTTCAGCACCTGCGCCTGCACCGAGACATCCAGTGCAGAGGTGGGTTCGTCGCACACCAGCAGATCCGGTTGCACCGCCAGAGCGCGTGCGATCGAAATGCGCTGGCGCTGACCGCCCGAGAACTGATGTGGGTAGCGCTGCTGATCGGCGGGATCGAGGCCGACCTGCTTGAGCAATTCGGAGACGCGCGCCACACGCTCGCCAGGTGTCATTTTTGTGTGGGTGAGCAGCGGCTCGGCGATGATGCGACCCACACGCCAGCGCGGATTCAGGCTGGCATAGGGATCCTGAAAAATCATCTGCAACCGGCGGCGAATGTCGCGCCCGCCCGGCTTGTTCATGTTCTCCAGCGGCTGGCCATCGAACAGAATGGTGCCGCGTGTCAGGCCATACAGGCCAACCAGCATGCGCGCGACGGTGGATTTGCCACAGCCCGACTCGCCCACCAGCGCAAAGGTTTCGCCCCGCGCAATATCGAAACTCACGCCATCGACCGCACGCAGATCGATGCGCGGGCGCCGCGCCAGCACACGTTCGAGCCACGGCGGGGACACATCGAACCAACGTGCTGCATCTTCGACGCGCACCAGGGGATGCGCAACCGCTGCCGTGCCTATCGGGCCATGATCTGCGGGCGCAGGCGCGTCTGTCGCGCGCACCACGGTGGGGTCGGCTACTACCGCTGCGACGTCATCTGACGTCGGGTCCAGAACGATCGGCTTTTCGCTCATGCCGTGACCTCCTGGTCGTGCAGCCAACAGGCTGCTTGCGTGGGCCCGGCGGGCAATAGTTCGGGACGCTCGCGTGTACATCGCTCCATGCGTTGACTGCACCGCGGATTGAACGCACAGCCCGGCGGAATGGCGGTCAGTCGCGGCATGCTGCCATCGATCTGCACCAGGCGCTGCACATGCCGATCAAGTGTGGGGATGGATCCCATCAGCCCTGCCGAGTAAGGGTGCGCAGGATGATGAATGACTTGCGAGACCGGCCCGATTTCCACCACGCGGCCAGCGTACATGACGGCCACGCGATCGGCGGTTTCTGCAATGACGCCCATATCATGCGTAATCAGCATGACCGAGGCACCATGCTCGCGACAGAGCTTCTTGAGCAGCTCGATGATCTGCGCCTGGATCGATACGTCCAGCGCCGTGGTGGGTTCATCGGCCACGATCAGCTTGGGCTCGGCTGCCAGGGCCAGGGCGATGACGACCCGCTGGCGCATGCCACCGGAGAACTGATGCGGGTAGTGATCGATGCGCTCGCGCGCCGCCGGAATGCCGGTGGAAGCCAGCAATTCGACAGCACGGTTGCGTGCCTGGGCCCAGGTCATGGGCAGGTGCGTGACGATGGTTTCGGCAAGCTGATGGCCCACCGTGTACAGCGGATTGAGCGAGGTCAGCGGGTCCTGAAAGACCGCGCCAATTTCACGCCCACGCACCCGGCGCATTTCGTCATCGGAAAGATTGTCGATGCGACGTCCGGCCAGCAGGATTTCGCCCGATGCGACACGCCCGGGGGGCTCGAGCAGGCCGATGATGGAGGCCCCGGTGAGCGACTTACCCGCACCGGATTCACCCACCACGCCCAGCACTTCGCCGGCACCGATGGAGAAGGACACGTCGTTCAGGGCACGCAGGGTGCCCCGACGTGAGGGAAACTCAACGCAAAGATTGCGGACTTCCAGCAATGGAGCGGTGGACATATCAATTCAGCCTGGGGTTGAGTGCGTCGCGAAGCCAATCGCCCAGCAGGTTCACGGACAACACCAGCAATACCAGCGCCAGCCCGGGGAAGATGGTGATCCACCACTCGCCCGAAAACAGGAAGTCGTTACCGATACGAATGAGGGTACCCAGCGAGGGTGACGTGGACGGCACGCCTACGCCCAGGAACGACAGCGTTGCCTCGGTGATGATGGCCGTGGCCAGGTGTACGGTCGCCAGCACCAGCACCGGGCCCATGACATTGGGCAGCACGTGGCGAAACATGATGACCGTTGACGACACACCGATCACGCGTGCGGCCTGCACATATTCCCGACCTTTTTCGACCATGGTCGAGCCACGTACCGTGCGTGCATATTGCGGCCAGCCTGCCAGCGAGATTGCGCCCACCAGCACCGGAAAGGCGATGACCTCGTGCAGTTCACGCGGCACGGCGGCACGCGCCACGCCGTCGATCAGCAGGGCGATCAGAATGGCAGGAAACGACAACTGCACATCGGCGATACGCATGATGAAGGCATCGGTGCGACCGCCGGCGTAGCCCGCCAGCAGACCCAGGCCGATGCCCACGATCATGGACAAGGCGACTGAGGCCAGGCCGATCAGCAGCGAGACGCGGGTGCCATACAGAATGCCCGAGAGCAGATCGCGCCCCTGGCTGTCGGTGCCCAGCAGGTAGTTGGTCGACCCATTCTCCGACCAGACCGGTGGCAAAAGCGCATCCAGCAACTCGATGGACGCCAGATCGAAGGGGTTGTGCGGCGCGACCCAGGCCGCGCCAAAGGAGCCGATCAGAAAGGCGATGAGCATGACGGTGGCAACCATGGCCACTGGCGTGTGACGCCAGGACCAGGCCAGATCGCTGTCCCACCAGCGTTTGATGGTGTTCATCAGTGACCTCCCGTGCCGCGCGAGACGGCCATGCGCAATCGGGGATCGACCACGAAATACAACAGATCAACGATCAGGTTGATCACCACGAACACCAGTGCGATCAAACAGAGATAGGCGGCCATGACGGGCACATCGGCAAATTGCACGGCCTGGATGAAGAGCAGCCCCATGCCCGGCCATTGGAATACGGTTTCGGTGACGATGGCGAACGCGATGATGCCGCCCAACTGCAGACCGGTGATGGTGATCACCGGCACCAGCGTGTTCTTCAGCGCATGACCAAAATGAATGGCACGACGCTTCAGACCGCGGGCACGCGCGAACTTGATGTAGTCCGAACGCAGCACTTCCATCATTTCAGAGCGCACCAGTCGCAGCACCAGCGTGAGCTGAAACAGCGATAGCGTGATGGCAGGCAGGATGAGATGCTTCCAGCCATTGGCCGTGAGCAGGCCCGTACTCCACCAGCCGAGCTGCACGGTCTCACCTCGCCCGTAACTGGGCAGCCACCCCAGGCCGACCGAGAACACCAGAATCAGCAAAATACCGATCAGGAAGGTCGGCAGCGACACCCCCAGGAGAGACACTGCAAGCACCAGTTGGGATAGCGCGCTATTGCGCTTGAGCGCCGTGTAGACGCCCAGGGGCACCCCTATGAACAGCGCGATGAGTGCGGCGGCGAAAGACAATTCCAGTGTGGCCGGCAGGCGTGACTTGAGCAGGTCGGAGACCTTTTCGCTTTGACGCAGCGAGATGCCGAAGTCGCCCTGGACGGCGTTGCCGACGAACTTCGCGAACTGCACGGGTGCCGGGGCATTTAACCCAAGACGCTCGCGCAATTCGGCCCGTTCGGCGTCTGTGCCGTCCTGACCCAACATGATGGTGACCGGGTCACCGACGTACTGAAACAGCACAAAAGCAAGCAGGGCGACCGTGAGCATAACGGCCGCCGCCTGCAGGAGACGGCGGAGAATAAAGGCAAACACGTCAGTCGATCTTCACCCATTCCGCGACCAGACGGTTGTCTGCGCGGTGAACCACATTCACGTTCTTGCCCATGGCCCAGGGGATGACCTGGTCGTGCAGCGGAATGTGGCCGAACTCGTTGGCGTGGATGGTCAATACCTTGTGAATGCCGGCGTCACGCTTGGCGACATCGGTTTCGACCTTGATGGCATCGATCAGCGCATCGACTTCCTTGTTCTCGTAGTCACCCAGGTTGTATGAACCATCGGCGCCTTCGCCCTTGCTGCGGATCAGGCTTTGCAGCGAATACATGGCGTCGAATGTGGGCACGCCCCAGCCGAACAGATAGACGCTGGTGTCCCGTGACTGCACCTTGGGGAAGTAGGTGGCGCGCGGCATGGCGTTCAGCGATGCCTTCACCCCGGCTTTGGCCCACATGCCCACGATGGCCTGGCAGATGGCCTCATCGTTGATGTAGCGATTGTTCGGGCAATCCAGGGTGAACTGCAGCGTGTCGGCGTAGCCTGCTTCCTTGAGCAATGTGCGGGCGCGTTCCAGGTTGTAAGGCTTGCGCTTGTGCAGTTCTTCGGTCCAGCCATGCACCTGAGGCGCGATCATGGTGCCGGTGGGCGCCGACAGACCCCGCATCACGGCGCGTTTGATCGCGTCGGTATCGATGGCGAGGTAAAGCGCTTCGCGCACGCGGACATCGGCAAACGGGTTCTTGCCCTTGATGTTCGAATACAGCAGTTCGGGACGCTTCTGGTCCATGCCGATGTAAATGGTGCGGTACTCGTTGCCTTCGACGACCTTGGCCTGCTTGCGCAGACGGTCCAGATCCTGGGCCGATGGGTCAAGCACGAAGTCGATTTCGCCGGACAGCAAGGCAGCCGTGCGGGTGGCATTCTGCTTGATCGGGGTGTAGGTCATCTCGGTGACGTTGCCGACCCGCTTGCTTTGATTCCACCACTCCTTGTTTTCAACGAAAACCGTGCGCACGTCCACTTCACGCGTCTTCAGCACGAAAGGCCCCGTGCCGTTGGCATTGCGTGCGGCAAACGTTTCTTCTTTCTTGACGTAATCCTGGGGCAGCGCGACGTTGTTCTTTTCCGACCAGGCCTTGTTCATGATGAACACGAAGGGCAGCTGGTTCAGTAGCACGGGATTGGGGCCGCTCAGCTCGATCTGCACGTTGAAGTCGTCGACCTTGCGAACGTCCTTGATGCCGGTGGTGTAGGCCTTGTAATTGGACGTGGGCGCCATGGCGCGCTTGATGGAGAAGACCACATCGTCGGCGGTGAATGGTGCGCCGTCATGGAACTTCACGCCTTCGCGCAACTTGAAGCTATAAAGAGTGGGGCTCTCGGCCTTCCATTCGGTGGCCAGGCGCGGAATGACCTTGAAATTCTCGTCGTAACCCAACAGGGTTTCGTAGATGTAGCTGTTTGCACCAATGGTCAATCCTTCGTTCTGCGCATGAGGATCGAACGTCAGGATGTCGCCCTGGCTGGCCCACTTGAAGGGTTTGGCAGAGACCATGGAGGGAGCAGCCAGTGCGGCTGCCAGACTAACTGCAAGAAGGGTTGCACGTAACATGTAAGGTCTCCTGACTACGGGCTGAACAGTGGCAGGCCGCATGATGCAGGAGTGCACCATCGCAGGTCAATGGGCGTTAACCCCGGCGGAAACCCTAATGCCTGTGGTGACCCTTGATCTGTCTATATATTCATAAAAAAACGATAGATCGACCCCGAATAATTCAAACAGCGTTTGAACGGAAAACAGCCGTATATGGCGCTCTCCGTCAGTTTCGAGCAAGCAAACCAGTGATCTGATCATGCAGGCGATCGAGTGCGCCTGCGGGATCCACCCACCAGTCGCTGGACCACACCCGCAGCAGTTGCCACCCCAATCCCTCCAGCACAGCCGCGCGGACCTGATCACGGTCGCGGGCTGTGGCGGCATCGCGATAACTCGGTCCATCGCATTCGATACCCGCCAGGTACACATGGGGTTGATCGGGATGCACGACACCCAGATTGACCCGGAAGCGCGACACGCCCACCTGCGGCACCACCGTCCACCCCTTCTCGCGCAACCCGCGCGCCACCGCTTCCTCGAACATGGACCCATAGGTCAGGCTGTCGGTACGCGTGGTGTCGGCCAGCACGCCCGGCCCGTGCTGGGCGTAGGCGATGAATTGCTTCAGGTCGCGCACGGCACGCGCGCTGGTTCGGTTCAGGTCGATCATGATGGGATCGAAGGACGAGAACACCAGCATCTCGCGACGCGCGCGGGTGATGGCCACGTTCAGACGGCGCCATCCGCCCTCTTTGTTCAAAGGCCCGAAGTTCATGGACATCGTCTGTTCATTGGCGGCCGTCGGGCCATAGCCGATGCCCAGCAGAATGACGTCACGCTCGTCGCCTTGTACCGTCTCCAGGTTCTTGACCACCACCGGCTCGCGCCTGTCATCCTGAAAGAACACTTCGATCTCGGGATGCGCCTGTCGGGCCTGATCGAGCAGGTCGGCCACCAGCGTCTGCTGTTCACTGTTCAGCGTAATGATGCCGATGGAATGACCTGCCGCAACGAATGCAGGATCGGTCAGCCGCGCAACGGTTTCATCCACCATGGCTTGCGCTTCGATCACGTTGTTGCGCCCTTGCCCCTTGGCATAGACACCCGGCACGCGGCGCCATTGCACCGCGCTCTGACGGGTGACCGCGGCGGGGAATGTGATCAGCGCGCTGTCGTAGTAACGATGGTTGGAGAACGCGATGAGACTTTCGTGACGGCTGCGATAGTGCCAGTCGAGACTGCGGCTCACCACACCGGTAGCCAGGCACTGATCCAGGATGCTCTCCATATCCTCTTCGGTGTCGTCGTCTTCGGCACTGGCCGCACGATTGAAGAAGCTGGTCGGCGGCATCTGGCGCGGGTCGCCGGCGATCACCACCTGTTTGCCGCGCGCAATCGAACCAATCGCATCCCAAGGCGCAATCTGCGAGGCCTCATCGAAAATGACCAGATCGAACAGCGCCTGGCCTGGTGGCAGAAACTGTGCGATGGACAGCGGGCTCATCAGCATGCAGGGCGCCAACTGGTGCAGCGCGTCGCCCATTTCCAGCGCCAGCTGTCGAATCGGCTTATGACGACGCGACTTCTGCAATTCGTGTTTGAGCACGCCATAACCGGAACGCTTGGCCACATCGTTCTTGGGCGGAATGTCGGCACACAACCGCGCGCGGGTGTAGCGCACCGACAGCGCTGCGACAGTGTCGAGCAGCTCGCGATAACGCGCGATGTCGCTGGCATGTTCGGCCGATACGAAGTTGCGCAACAGGGGATCGGCATCCATGGCCATGGCCGCAAACCACCGGGCATAGCCGATCTCGAAAGCGTGTTGCGCGCGCGCTGCGAGTGCCTGACCTGCACGAGGCGGCTCGAGCACCGCCTGTGTCAGTGGCGAAAGCCCCAGGCCTTGCGCATCCTTTTCCGCGCGGCGCCAATCACACCAGGCCTTCAATTGGTGACGATGGGCGGACACCGCCTGCGCCCAGTCCAGTAATGCGGCTGGCCGCAAGTCAAGCGCTGCCGTCGCGGTC
>JBAZPE010000028.1:0-10537 GCA_041648375.1 Burkholderiaceae bacterium
GGTAGCCCAGACCTATCTCGTGCAGCACAACAAGCGAATGGTGGATGGCTGACTGACCCTTGAAGAAGGTGACGGCATCAGCCACCGTCAGGCCCAGCACGTCGGCAATGGACTTGCCTTCCCACTTGATCTTCAGTGTGTCCTCGTTGTAGCGCGTGCCGTGACACACGGGGCAGGGCGCGTAGACGCTGGGCATGAACAGCAGTTCGATACTGACCATGCCTTCGCCCTCGCAATTCTCGCAACGCCCGCGTGCGACGTTGAATGAAAAACGCCCAGCGTCATAGCCCTTGGCGCGCGCATTTCGCGTAGCGGCGAACAGCTTGCGAATCGGGTCGAACACGCCGGTGTAAGTGGCCAGATTCGACCTTGGGGTGCGGCCGATGGGTTTCTGATCGACCTGGATCAGCCGTTTGATGCTCGCCATGCCGGCGGCAATGCGGCCCTCGGTGGGGGCCGTTTCTTCAGGGGCCTGCAGCGGATGCTCGGCGTCCTCATCAGGTGTGGGCGTGGCCAGGCCCAGTTCCCTGGCGACCAGTTCGACCAGCGCCTGACTGATCAGGCTCGACTTGCCCGAACCCGACAGACCGGTGACCGCAGTCATGACCCCCAGTGGCACATCGACATCGACCCGATCCAGATTGTTGCGGGTGACCGCGCGCAGTTTGAGCCAGCCCGTGGGCGTGCGTCGGTCGCGCGCGTGCGATGCCGAATCGGCGAACAAATAGCGGGCGGTGTGCGAGGCGTCGATCTGGCGCAGGCCTTGCGGGGGACCGCTGTACAGCACGCGGCCGCCCTGCTCGCCCGCATCGGGCCCCACATCCACCAGCCAGTCGGCACGCTTCATCATCGCCAGATCATGCTCGACGACGAAGAGCGAATTGCCGCCGGCCTTCAGTTGCCCCAGCGCATCCATGAGCGCTTCGCCGTCCGCGGGATGCAGGCCCGCCGTAGGTTCATCCAGCACATACACCACCCCGAACAGATTGGATCGGATCTGGGTCGCCAGCCTCAGGCGCTGGAGCTCGCCGGGAGAGAGGGTGGGGGTGCTGCGATCCATCGCAAGGTAGCCCAGGCCGAGCGCGGCCAGGGTATCGATGCGTGTGCAAAGGTCCTGTGCAATGCGCTGCGCGACGATGGCGCGAGCACCATCCAGACGACCATGCGTGCTGAACTCGCCCTGGGCGAGCGGTTGCAGCACCTGCGCCATGGACGCCAGCGGCAAGTGGGTCAGCTCGGCAATGGAGTGCCCTGCGACTTTCACGGCCAGCGCCTCGCGTTTCAGACGGCTGCCGTGGCACTGCGGGCAGAGCGAACCGACCATGAACCGCGAAACACGCTTTTTCATGGCAGCACTTTGTGTGGTCGCGTAAGTGTGGCGCACGTACTTGCGTGCACCCATGAAGGTGCCCTGATAGCTGGGCGCCATCTTCTGTTTAAGTGCGCGCCGGGTCTCCGCTGGGGTGAAACCAGCGTAGACGGGCACTGTGGGCTGTTCTTCGGTAAAGAGAATCCAGTCGCGGTCCTTCTTCGGCAGATCGCGCCATGGGCGGTCCACGTCGTAGCCAAGCGTCACCAGGATGTCGCGCAGATTCTGGCCGTGCCAGGCAGGCGGCCAGGCTGCAATCGCCCGTTCGCGTATCGAGAGCGAGTCGTCAGGCACCATGGAGGCTTCGGTCACGTCGAACAGGCGACCCAGGCCATGACAGGCCGGGCAGGCGCCCTGAACCGTATTGGGTGAGAAGTCCTCGGCGTAGAGCAGGGCCTGGCCGCGAGGGTAGACGCCTGCACGCGAGTACATCATGCGCAGCAGGCTGGACAGGGTGGTGACGCTGCCCACAGACGACCGAACGCTGGTGGCCCCGCGCTGTTGCTGCAACGCGACCGCCGGCGGCAAACCTTCGATGCTGTCGACATCGGGCACCCCGACCTGATCGATCAGTCGCCGCGCATAGGGCGCCACCGATTCGAAGTACCGGCGCTGCGCCTCGGCGTAAAGCGTGCCGAAGGCCAGCGATGACTTGCCTGAGCCCGATACCCCTGAAAACACGACCAGCGCGTTACGCGGCACATCGACATCGACGTTCTTCAGGTTGTGTTCACGCGCGCCCCGCACGCGCACGGCGTGTTCGGACGACAGGGGCGTTTCAGAAGGCGTGGCACGCGCAGCCTTGCGCGTGGTGGAACGGGGAGCGGGCATGACTGAATTCCTGACAGGCCCGCGCCCGGATTACTCGGCGTCCGATGCAGCAGGCGTTTTACGGGGGCGACGGGCGCGCGAAGGCGTCTTGCGGGCCTTGGGCGGCGGTGAGTCGGCATCGGCCGATTCCGCGCTCGAGGGGGTCACCGACACATCTGCTTCGCTTGACGCAGATGGCGTGCCTGCAAGCGGTGCGGATACCGCTTGCGTGGACGTCGGCGCAGCGTTGTCTGACGCACTTGCTTCAGCGGCCCCGGCGGTGTCCTGAGCGGGCGTCGCACGCGGTTTGCGCGTCGTTCGGCCCGCGCGTGCTGCGCGCTTGGCACGGGGTGCCGCCGCCTCGTCGTCGGACTCGGAGGATGCCGGCGTCGTGTTCTCCGGTGCATGCGGATCGAACGCGGTGCGAACGGCAGGTGCAGTGTCGGGCGTCTCCGGATGGCGCTCGATATGCGCAGCGCTCGTGCGTGACGGCGGGACGTCAGGTTGCGACACGTCGGTGTCGGGAATGACGAAGGGTGCGGTAGGCGCCGTGTCGTGGGCCTCGTCGCGAGGGCCGTCCTCGCGGGGCGCATCAGTATCCCGGCGGCGGGACGCACCGCGCGAGCCGCGTTGGCGGCGTCGTGATTCCGACGCCTCACGCGTGTGGCCGCGCTCGCGATCGCTGGCTTCGGGCGTGGTTTGCTCGGCAGAGGCGTCGAAGCTCAGGTTATCGGCCGTGTCTGCCAGGTGGTCGGCTTCGGCTGCGACCGTGCTGCTGTTGCGATACACATAGGCACCAGATTTTTCATCGCGACCGAACGAGAGCAGGCCGCGCGACTGCGCCTCTTCGAGCAAATTGCCGAAGGCGCGAAAGCCGAAATACGATTCGCTGAAATCGGGGCGGCGACGCTTGATCGCTTCTTTCAGGACGGAGGCCCAGATCTTGCCGCTGTCGCCGCGTTCGGCCACCAGCGCATCGAAGGTCTCGGTCGCCAGTTCGACGGCCTGTGTACGCCGTGCTTCCAGATCGTCCTTGTTGCGACGCTTGTCGTCACCCGGCTTGCGTCGTGCCGCCGTGCTTGCGGCGCGTTGGTCGGCCGCACGCTGACTTTCGCGCACGAGATCGTCATAAAAGATGAATTCGTCGCAGTTGGCGATCAGCAGGTCTGATGTCGACTGTTTGACGCCCACACCGATGACCGTCTTGGCGTTCTCCCGCAGCTTGGAGACCAGCGGCGAGAAATCGGAGTCACCACTGATGATGACGAACGTATTGACGTGGGCTTTCGTGTAGCACAGGTCCAGCGCATCGACCACGAGCCGAATGTCGGCCGAGTTCTTGCCAGACTGACGCACATGGGGGATTTCGATCAGCTCGAAGTTCGCCTCGTGCATGGTCGATTTGAACCCCTTGTAGCGGTCCCAGTCGCAATAGGCTTTCTTCACCACAATGCTGCCCTTGAGCAGCAGTCGTTCGAGCACAGGTTTGATGTCGAATTTGTCGTACTGGGCATCGCGCACGCCGAGGGCGACGTTTTCGAAGTCGCAAAACAGCGCCATGCTTAAGTTGTCGGGTGATGAAGCCATAAGTCGAGATTCCGTTCTCTAGAGCAGCGTGAATGTCTGCATTTTGGTGTCGCGCGAGTCCAGGCCGATGAAGACCTGAAATTCGCCCGGCTCCAGGACAAGTTCAGTGGCTGCGTTGTAGAACTGCAGGTCTGCTGGCGTGATGTCGAATGTGACGACTCTGGATTCGCCTGCCTGCAGCATGATTTTCTGGAAATGCTTGAGCTCCTTGACCGGGCGGCTGATCGACGCCACCAGATCGCGGGTGTAGAGCTGAACGGCGGTCTCGCCGGCCCGACTGCCCGTATTGGTCACGGTGATGCTGGCCTTGAGGGTGGCATCGCGCGCCAGGGTGGGCGTGGACAACGAGACTTCGGACAAGGAAAACTGCGTGTAGCTCAAACCATAGCCAAAAGGATAAAGGGGGCCGTTGACCGAATCGAAATAGCGCGACGTGTATTTGTTGGGCTTTTCAGGGTCGAACGGACGGCCGGTGTTCAGATGATTGTAGAAGATCGGCACCTGCCCGACCGAACGCGGGAACGTCATGGGTAACTTGCCTGACGGATTGTAGTCGCCGAACAGCACATCGGCGATGGCGTTGCCGCCCTCGGTGCCTGCGAACCAGGTTTCCAGCATGGCGTCGGCGTTCTCATGCTCCCAGTTCAGGGCGAGCGGTCGACCGTTCATGAGCACGATCACCAGTGGGCGGCCGGTGGCCTTCAGCGCCTGCAACAGCTTGCGCTGGCTATCTGGAATGACAATGTCGGTGCGACTGGACGCTTCGTGGGCCATGCCTTGTGCTTCGCCCACCACGGCCAGCACCACGTCGGCCTGTTTGGCCGTGGTGACCGCCTCGTCGATCATGGCTTGCGGGTCGCGGGTGTCGATCTCCAGGTCAGGCAGGTATTCGTTCAAGTAATGCTGAATGGCGCGGTCGTCCGTCACATTCGCACCACGTGCATACGTGAGGGTGGCCTGCTTGCCCACAGCGTTGACCAGACCCTGGTAGACCGACACGGCCTGGCGAGGCTGAGCGGCGGCCGACCAGCTGCCGATGATGTCGCGCTGGCTCTTGGCCAGAGGGCCAACCACGGCAATGGTGCCCTGTTTGCGCAGGGGCAAGGTTTGTTTCTCGTTCTTGAGCAGCACCAGGCTCTTGCGGGCGACCTCTCGGGCCTGCTGGCGATGCAGACGACTCTCGGCGTTGGTCGCCGCATCGTCCATGACCGGATCGCTGGCCAGGCCCAGACGGCGGTAGCGATCGTGGAACAGGCCCAGGTCGTACTTCAGACGCAGGACATGTCGTGCAGACCGGTCGATCATGCCGATGTCGATCTCGCCGTCCTTGAGCAAGGCGGGCAACTGTTCGCCATAGACGACATCGTTCATGCTCAGATCGACGCCGGCGCGGATGGCCAGTCGACCGGCGTCGCGGGTGTTGCCCGCCACGCCGTGTTTGATGAGCTCCAGAATGGCGCCGTGATCGCTGAACGTGGCGCCCTTGAAGCCCCAGCGGTCGCGCAGCAAATCCTTGAGCAACCAGGGATCGGCCGAGGCGGGCACGCCGTTGATCGAATTCAGGGACACCATCACGCCGCCTGCACCGGCGTCGATCGCCGCCTTGTACGGGGGGAGATAGTCCTGGAACATGCGCTGCGGGCTCATGTCCACGGTGTTGTAGTCGCGTCCGCCTTCGATGGCGCCATAGAGGGCGTAGTGCTTGACTGCCGCCATGATGGTGTCGGGGGCGGTCAGGTCATCCTTCTGGTAGGCGCGCACCATGGCTGCACCCATTTGGGAGACCAGCAGGGTGTCTTCGCCGAACCCTTCGGAGGTGCGGCCCCAGCGAGGGTCGCGGGTGACATCGACCATGGGCGAGAAACTGATGTCCAGTCCGTCGGCAGACGCCTCGACGGCAGCGATGCGCGCGCTCAAGCCGACTGCGTCCAGATCGAAGCTCGATGCCAGGCCCAGGCTGATCGGAAAAGCCGTGCGGTGACCGTGCACCACGTCATAGGCGAACGCCACGGGGATCTGCAGGCGGCTTTGCAGCGATTGATCCTGCAGCAGCCGGATGCCCGGGCGCACGACCGTATTGAAGACGATACCGATCTGACCGGCACGGATATCCGCCATGACCTTTTCGCGGGGGTTCTCGCCGCCTACGCTGATCAGGCGCAACTGGCCGATCTTGTCGGCGACCGTCATGCGGCCCAGCAGGTCATCCAGAAAGGCTTCGCGACTGAGTGTCGTCAGCCGGGCACGTGCGGCGTCTGCGTCGTAAGGCGCGTCTGCGGACGGCGCCATTTGTCCCAATGCCGGTCCTGCCACCAGCGCCACTGCAACGCCCAGCGCACACAACAACCTGTTCATATCCGCAACACCCCAGAGGTCAATCGCGACACTGTACGGCATGCCGGTCGTGCCCGGCTGATTTCAAGCGTGTTTTCCTGCGCCAGGCCGGGTCGGCTATGGCGTGGCCCCAACAGTAGCGCCAGGCGAGGGTGCCGTCAGCGAGGTCGCAGGGATAGCACGAGCACTGTTCATCAGTATTTGCGACCTGCCCATGGATGATTCTTTGCGCCAGTAAAGCGCGACGCCACGTCATGTCAGCCGCGGGTGCGCACTTGGCAGGGAGTGATGCCGAAGCGTTTCCGAAAGGCGGTGGCAAAGTTTGCGGGGCTGGCGTAACCCGCGATGGCCGACGCGCTGGCCACCGATACACCATCGCGTTCCATGGCAATACGTGCACGCATCAGGCGGTGGTCGCGCAAGTAGGCGAACACGGTTTTGCTCCACACCATGCGGAAATGCCGTTGCAAGGTGTTCACGCTCACGCCCGCGTGGCGGGCGATGGCGTCCAGGGAAAGCGCATCGGCCTGACCGCTTTCCAGCAGATCGCGCACGGCGTTCATGCGCTGGCGGTCCGGGTCGCGCAAGGCGGTCGGTGGCAGGCTGCGAATGCCCGGCCGGCGGGTTGGCACCGGTGCGCGCGACAGGCTGTCCAGATGGGCGAAGGCTTCGACCACCAGATCCAGTGCGCGAGACTCCAGATAGAGATGCAGCATGGGAGGAGAAAGCTCGGGCGGTCGCAGCATCTGCTCGACCAGCGTCATGGCCTGGGTGGATACCTGCCAGCTCGAGCAGGCCAGGTGGCGCGTCAGTAATTGGCCAGCCGGGTGATCAATACCTAAACGCTTGAGCATCCATGCCGGGGAGATCGTAATGGACACCGTGCGCTCGCGATCCCCTCGCTGCGAGCGGCGTGAGAAACGTTCGGTATGCAGAATTTGCACCATCGAACAATGCATGCGCGTGGGGCTTTGTGGCCCGAGCACGACACGACGATTGCCGTAGGTCACATCCGATCGACCGCCCACGACATAGGCCAACCTGAGCCCAGGTGCCATCGTGCCGGACAACGCCACGCCCTGCATATCGCGCACGTCCACACGCAGCAGGGACAAGCCTTCGGCAAGCTCCATCGCGTCGAACAACCCATCCAGTCGGGCGCGCATGCCCGGCGCGGTAGACAGGTAGTAACGAGCCGCGCCATGGCTGGACAGGTAGTGCATGTGGTGACCGGGTGCTGCCAGCGGCGCCTGATGGGCAGGATGCGGCGAGAAAGCGTTCATGGGCTGGTCGCAGGACAGTGAGTGCGCAAAGACAATTGGCGATTTGGCAAAAGTGCGTTCTGACAAAGTGCTGACATGATGCCATTTCTCACGTTTAATGACAATCATTCTTAATTGCGTTTACGGAGAACCTGATGCGATCGCCCCTTTTCACGCTGCACTACGCCAGTGCGGCAGTCCTGTTGGCCAGCTCCTGGTCCGCGCTGGCCCAGTCCGCGCCACCGACAGGCCCGGTGGTGCAGGACATGGCAACCGTAGACGTGCTGGGGACAGCCGAAGACGAGATCAAAGAGGCATTGGGCACGTCGATCATCACTGCCGAAGAGATCCAGCGGCGGCCCCCGGTCAATGACCTCTCTGACATCATCCGCCGTGCACCCGGTGTGAACTTGACCGGCAATAGTGCCAGTGGCGCACGGGGTAACAATCGGCAGGTCGATATTCGGGGCATGGGACCGGAGAACACGCTCATTCTGGTCGACGGCAAACCCGTCACCAGTCGCAATGCCGTGCGCTATGGCTGGAACGGCGACCGTGACACGCGCGGCGACACCAACTGGGTGCCACCGGAAGAAGTCGAACGCATCGAAATCATTCGTGGCCCTGCGGCCGCACGGTACGGGTCAGGTGCCATGGGCGGGGTGGTCAACATCATCACCAAGCGTCCGACCGACACACTGTCGGGTTCGATGACCTATTACCTGAACCAGCCCGAAAACAACGATGAGGGGAACACCAACCGTGTGGGTCTGCGCCTCAGCGGTCCGATCACCGACAAGCTCAGCTTCCGCCTGTCGGGCAACTTCAACAAGACCCGCGCCGATGCGCGCGACATCAACGCCGGGCGCGCCGAGACAGGTGCCAATGGCATCGTCTCGACTGCCGGGCGCGAAGGGGTGACGAACAAAGACCTCAAAACCACCTTCATCTACGAGGCCGATGCGCGAAACGCCTTCGATCTGGACCTGGGTTTCAGCCGGCAGGGCAACGACTTCGCTGGCGACACCATGAACAACGCCAACAGCGATTTCTCCGACAGCCTGTATGGCAAGGAGACCAATCGCATGTATCGCGAGAACTTCGCCCTGACGCATCGTGGCACGTACGACTGGGGTACGACGCGTAGTTCGGTGGGCTATGACTACACGCGCAATGCACGTCAGCAGGAAGGCCTGGCGGGCGGGCCGGAAGGGGCGCCGGTGGATCTGGGTTTCGATACCGCACGTCTGCGCAATCTAAGAGCGGCCAGCGAGGTCAGCGTGCCGTTCACACTGGGCGTGAAGCAAGTGGCTACGGTGGGCGTGGAATATTTGCGTGAATCGCTCAACGACCCCAGCGGCACCCGGCAAACCTATGCCAGCGGCAGCATCGGCAACACGGGCCGTAGCGACCGAGATCCCAAGAGCAAGCAGAGCAGCTACGCCATCTTCATGGAAGACAACATGGAGCTGGGTGCGCGCACTATCCTCACGCCCGGGTTGAGATTGGACAACAGCGACGAGTTCGGTTCGAACTGGAGCCCCAGCTTGAATGCCTCGTACAAGGCGACCGACAAGCTGACGTTGAAAGGCGGCATCGCGCGCGCCTACAAGGCTCCGAACCTGTACCAGTCCAACCCCAACTACCTGCTTTTCAGCATGGGTAACGGTTGCCTGGCATCGCAGACCAACTCGCAGGGTTGCTATCTGGTGGGCAACGAAGATCTCTCGCCGGAAACCAGCGTGAACAAGGAAATCGGTTTCGAATACGACACCGGCACGTGGCGCACCAGCGCGGCCTACTTCCGCAACGACTACAAGAACAAGATCGTGGCCGACACCAACGTGCTGTATCGCCTGCCCAATGGCGCGCGGGTGCTGCAGTGGGGCAACAGCGGTCGCGCCGTGGTGCAGGGTTTCGAGGGCAACGTCTTCATTCCCGTCACGCCCACCCTGGACTGGAACACCAACTTCACCTACATGATCGAATCGAAGGACAAGTCCAACGGCGAACCCCTGAGCATCATTCCCAAGTACACCATCAACTCCACACTGGACTGGTTCTATACCGACAAGCTCTCGTTCCAGGCCAACGTCACGTACTACGGCAAACAGGACGCGCCGACGATCAACCTGCGCACGGGTGTGGCCGCAAGCGGCGATGGCCTGCAAAGCGTCAGCCCCTATGCGCTGGTGGGCGTGAGCACCGGTTACGAGGTCAACAAAAACCTGCGCATGCGCGTGGGGATCAGCAATCTGTTCGACAAGCGCCTGTATCGCGAGGGCGGTGCGAGCAGTGCCGGTGCCGCGACCTACAACGAGCCGGGGCGTGCGTATTACGCTACTGTGACGGCTTCTTTCTGATTGCAGGCCAGGCTCGGGCGGATGGCGCACAGGCGGCATGTCTCGCACGTGCGGTCCCGCCCGCTGGGTCTGTCTCGTCCTGTTATGTCCAACACTATTGATGGCTATGTCGGCGATGTGTCGTATGCCCCGCGCTACCACCGGGCGTGTGCACCGTCGTGGCTGCATTTCGTGGCCACCGCACTGGCGCGGCGCGCACCGGATCCTTCGCAACCCTATCGCTGGTGCGAGCTGGGCTGCGGTCCGGCCTATGGCGCCGCCGTTCTGGCGGCGGCCAATCCTCACGCGGTATTTCACGCCATCGACGCCAACGCCGACCATGTGCGGGCAGGGCAAGCGTGGGTCGAGCGTGCCGACCTTCGGAACCTGACGGTCGAGCGGTCCACGTTCGCCGAGCTTGCCGCGCGTGCGAACGATCATGTCGCGCCATTCGATTACATCGTTCTGACCGGGGTTTATGCGTGGGTCTCGCCTGCCAATCAGGCAGCGGTGCGAGATTTCGTGAGCCGATATCTCAAGCCGGGCGGCATCGTTCACGTCGCCTATCCTTGCTTGCCTGGCATGGCGGCGATGATGCCCTTGCGCAACCTGTTCCGCGACTATGCGGCCAGTGCGCGTGGCGATGCATCGGCGCGTGCAGCGCATGCGTTGGTGCAGGTGCGTGCATTGGGGCACGGCGGTGCGGCGTTTTTCGACGCCCATCCTGCCTTGCTGCAAGGGCTCGATGCGGCCGATGCGCACCACCTGGGCGACTTCGCGCATGATTACCTTGCGCAACACTGGCAACCGCAACATGTGGGCGATGTGGTGCG
>JBAZPE010000029.1:0-10171 GCA_041648375.1 Burkholderiaceae bacterium
GCTTCCCGGCACGACGGTCTATCCCTCCTGCGGCAATTTCGTGCTGGTCCGTTTTGGGGGCGCGCTCACCGGTGATGAGGTGCATCGTGCGTTGGTGCAGCGTTCCATCCTGGTGCGCAATTTCGGTCACTCGCATCCCTTGCTCGAGCACTGCCTGCGTATATCGATCGGCACGCCACAGGAAAACGATCTGCTGCTGCGTGCCCTGAGGGGGATTCTGGCGAAGTAGGCTCACGCACAAGTCGGACCCGCACCCCGGACCTTAACTGCACCTGCACCCAGGCGCAAAGCCAGACGCACGGTTCATCAGGCGCCAAGCGTTGCGTGCGTCAACGTGCCACGTGTATAACCCGTAGAAGCAAGCCCACACAAAAGAGGCGTCATGGAGACTTACGATTACATCGTCGTTGGCGCAGGCTCGGCCGGCTGCGTGCTGGCCAACCGTCTGAGCGCCGATCCTTCAGTGACCGTGCTGCTGCTGGAGGCAGGCGGGCGCGACAACTATCACTGGATCCACATCCCTGTCGGCTATCTCTATTGCATCGGAAATCCGCGTACCGATTGGATGTACAAAACCAGCGAGCAGGCTGGATTGAACGGCCGTTCGCTCATCTACCCCCGAGGCAAAGTGCTTGGCGGGTGCTCATCGATCAACGGCATGATCTACATGCGGGGGCAGCGCGAGGATTATGACGACTGGGCACGCAGTGTCGCAGACGAGCGCTGGTCCTGGGACAGCGTGCTGCCCGTGTTCAAGCAAAGTGAAGACCATTACCGCGGTGCTAGCGCGCATCACGGTGCCGGAGGCGAGTGGCGGGTCGAGGCGCAGCGCCTGCGGTGGGACATCCTGGAGGCGTTTGCCGATGCGGCCGCCCACGAAGGCATTCCCCGGGTCAGTGACTTCAACTGCGGCGATAACTTCGGCGCGGGCTATTTCGACGTCAATCAGAAATCAGGCTGGCGCTGGAATACGGCGAAGGCGTTTTTGCGACCGGTCAAGCGGCGCCGCAATCTGCATGTCATGACAAACGCCACGGTGCGCCATCTCGTTCTCGAGAACGCGGTGTGCACCGGCGTCTGCGTGCAGTCAGGCAGCGTGGCGCGCGTGATAGCGGCGCGGCGCGAAGTCGTGCTGGCCGCGGGCGCGGTCAATTCCCCCTTGCTGCTGGAGCGCTCGGGCATCGGTCATCCCGAGCATCTGAAAGCCGCTGGCATTGCGGTGCACCACGCGCTGCCAGGCGTTGGCGGCAATCTCCAGGATCATCTGCAACTGCGCGTGATCATGAAGGTGCAGGGCACCAAAACACTGAACCGGATGGTGTCGAGCTGGGTGGGCAAGGCCGGCATCGGATTGGAGTACATGCTCAAACGCAGCGGACCGATGAGCATGGCACCGTCGCAGCTCGGCGTGTTTGCGAAGTCAGACCCCGCTCAGTCGCGCCCCAACGTCGAGTTCCATGTTCAGCCGTTGTCATTGGGGGCGTTCGGTGAAGCGCTGCATGCATTCGATGCCTTCACGGCCAGTGTCTGCAACCTGCGACCTACCTCGCGGGGTTCCATTCATGTGAATCCCGAGCAGGTCGACGCCGCACCGATCATCGCGCCCAATTATCTGCATACCGAGCAAGATCGACAGGTCGCGATCGACTCGATCAAACTGGTGCGACGAATCGCCAGCGCGCCTGCGCTGGCACGCTATGCACCCCAGGAGTGGCTGCCCGGCGCTGCGGCCCAGTCCGACGCCGAGCTGGCGCAGGCCGCCGGCGCGATCGGCACCACGATTTTTCACCCGGTGGGCACGTGTCGCATGGGTCAGCTTGCCGATGATGGCGCCGTGGTGGACGCCGAACTACGGGTGCACGGCATACAGCGCCTGCGGGTCGCAGACGCGTCCATCATGCCCACGATCACCTCGGGCAATACGAACTCGCCCACGATCATGATTGCCGAGCGTGCCGCGGCATTGATGCGGGCGGGAGCGGCCACCTGACACGGTGGGTGTCGGCGCGGCAGGGGGGCGTGGTGCGCTGTGCGTGCACTGCAGTGTGCTGCGGCGTGGCGCGACACGCACTGTGCATCGTGCGTGTCGAGGTGCCATGCGCGCTCAGGCTGCGACGCCGGCCTCGTGCCTGCGGCGTCGGTCCAGCAGCATGACGCCGACGATAGCGGCGACGACAATGCCAACGGCCACCACGATCACGGTGCCAAAGGCCTGATCGAAAGCGGTGTGTGCCAACTGCAGCAATTGATCGCCAAAGGCGCGCGGCATGGATTCCACGGCAAGCAAGGCCGCATCGATGCTATCGCGCGCGTCGGTCGATGTGGCCAGGTGTGCAGGCACGATCATTGTCCGCGTATAGGTGCCCGTGAGCACACTGCCCAATACCGCGATGCCCAGCGCGCCGCCCATCTCGTAGGACACCTCTTCGATGGATGCCGCCATGCCCGCCTGGGCGGGTGGCGCATTGTTCATGACGGCATTGGAAGCTGCCGTGATCGTGGCACCCACACTGGCCCCCAGTAGCACCAGCACAGCCATTTTGAGCATGCCGTGCGTATCGGCAGTCAGCAGCAGGCCCACCAGGGACAGCACGAGCAGGGCCAGGCTGATGACGATGATGCGGTGCGTGCCCACCCGACCCAGCAACAGTCCGGTCAAGGGCCCGCTCACCAGCGCTGCCAGCGGAATGGGTAGCAGCGCCAGACCGGCGTTCAAGGGCGTGAGCCCCACCACGAGCTGCAGTCGCTGACTGTAGACGAGTTCGACACCGACCAGCGCGATCGAGGCGACGATCGCCCCGATGACGCCGCCCGAGAAGCGCGCATTGCGGAACAGACTGAAGTCGATCAGGGGCGCTGTACTGCGTAACTGTCTGCGGGTGAAAATCGTCAGCATCAGGATGCCGACCGAGAGCGCGGCCAGAATGACCGCCAGGGACGCATCGCGCTTGGCCATTTCCTTGACGGCCAGCGCAATACCCATCAGCCCCAGCATGATCTGAAATGATCCCGTCAAATCCCATGGCGCGTCGGGGTTGCCCGGGCTGGCGGGGATCAACCAGGCGCCGAACACCAGCGCCGTCAGCACAACCGGCACGTTTACAAGAAACACCGAACCCCACCAGAAATATTCCAGCAGCAAACCGCCCACCACCGGGCCAAATGCCGCACCCCCGGCCGCGGTTGCAGCCCAGATACCGATGGCGAACGTGCGTTCGCGCTCGTCGGCGAACATCAGCCGGATGATGGCCAGCGTCGAGGGCATCATCATGGCCGCACCCACGCCCAGCAGGCCCCGGGCGGCAATCAGCATGTTCGCTGTGGGCGAATAAGCCGCGCAGGTGGATGCCACCCCGAAGACCACCAGGCCCGCGATGAACATTCGCTTGTGTCCCAGGCGGTCGCCCAGCGTGCCTGTGCCCAGCAGCAGGCCGGTGACGACCACGGTATAGGCATTCATGATCCACAGCTTGGCCGAGGACGAGGCCTGCAAATCGTGTGTCAGCGTCGGCAGGGCCGTATAGAGCACCGTCACGTCAATGACGATCAGCAGCAGCGCCATGGAGACAATCGCCAGTATCAGCCAACGCCTGGGTGTGGCGGTCGCGTCAGGGGAGGGAATAACGTTCAACATACAAACCTGCAGTGTCTTAAGAAGGCGCCTTCCCGTGCTGCGGGAGGGCACATGCGCCGCCCGATGACAGGGGCTGCGTGCTGTTCCGGGTCGCGATTGTCGAGCACGGACGCCGATAGTTAAAGTTCATATCCATCGGATTTTCCGATACATTGCGACCGCGTGAGGGCTCGGATGAGGATCGCGCCACAAAGTCCCGAAACGGATGCGCGTGGTCGGGTGCTGCGCGGCACGTGGTCAACCGCGTGCCTCTTCAAGTCAGGCCAATGGCCTCAACGTGTGCGCACGCGGGCGGGATCGGGAAAAGCTGGCCAGGCAAAAGCGCCGTATTGCAACCGATAGACCGGCTGGAACTGATTGTGGATGGTCGGTTTTTCCTGTTCCGGCTGGACCTGCATGGGATGCGTGGCATCACGCATCGCCTGCCCGATCGATGGTGCGCAAGGCGACGTCGCGAGGCCAGTGCACTGGGCCGAAGGCATCGTTGGCGCCGTCACCCCGTCGAACAGACCGTCGTTGTGCTGCCCGCCCGGCTTGGCATGCAGCATCAGCGCCGGGGGCACGTGGGGTGACCCCTGGCCCCAGGCGAACACAGGCGTACCCATGCCGCAGACCATGGCGGCGGCGCAGACGAGGGTGAGGAGAGGCTTGGATGGCATCATGGACGCTTGCGGTCGGGTGGAATCCGGCATTCACAAGGCACGATCGTAGGCAGCGGGGAACGACCAAATGTAATTTTGGTGACAGCAAGCCCTGGCGCCCGATGCGGCGGGACGTGCGGTCGCGGTGCGCCAGGTCGAACCGATGCCCTCGCCACGCCTGGGATTCGCTCGTCCCAAGTGTTGCAATGTCCCCATGGCGGGCGATCTTCGGGTTGCACCGAGCCGGATACCGGCACATACTCCAGCGTGTTCGTCACTATCCCGTCTAACGGTCTCGATTCTTTTCATGGTCCACATTCCAGCCCCGCTGCCGCACAACGAGGTCAGCCGGCTTGATGCACTGATCCAGCTCGATATTTTGGATACCGGCCGCGAACAGGGTTTCGACGACATCGTCACGCTCGCATCGCGGCTGTGCGATGTGCCAATCGCGCTGGTTTCCCTGATCGACAGCGAGCGTCAGTGGTTCAAGGCCTGCGTCGGTCTCGATGCGGCCGAAACCCATCGTGATCTCGCGTTCTGCGCACATGCCATCCTGGCGCCCGATGAGGTGCTGGAGGTTCAGGACGCCCGTCTCGACCCTCGCTTCTGCGAGAGTGCCCTGGTCCTGGCTGAGCCCTTCATACGCTTTTACGCCGGCGCACCGATCACCACGGTCGATGGCCATACCCTGGGCACGGTCTGTGTGATCGACCGCGTGCCGCGCAAGCTCGACGGGCCCCAGCGCGAAGCCCTGGCGGCACTCGCCCGTCAGACCGCCTCGCTGCTGCAACTGCGTACGCTGCTGGCGCAAAGCGAGGCACAAAAGCACGTGTTGCGCGAACGTGTGACGCGCGCATTGGGCAGTGGCGACGATGCCCACCGCGGCCTGCGACATGACCACCGGGTGGCCACCGTCGGTTACATCACGGCAAGCGTGGCGCATGACTTCAATAATTTGCTTCAATCCCTGAAGATGGGGATCGATCTATTGCGGCGCAAGGCGCATCGTCCGCAGGATGTCGAGCGCTTGGCCGAAGGTGCGCTCAAGACGGTGGGGCGAGGCGCCAGTCTGATTGCGCGCATGCTTGCCATTTCGCGTGACGAGCAACCCGATACCTGCCCGATCGCCATCGTCGATCGCATCGAAGGCATGCGGCCGCTGCTCACCAGCGCCGTGGGGGCGTCATTCCAGTTGCAGTTCGATCTGCAGGGGCGCGAAAGCGAAGTGCTGTGCGATGCCACCCAGTTCGAGGCGGCTGTGCTGAATCTGGTGGTGAATGCCCGCGACGCGATCGGTTCGAGCGGTGGAGGCATACGCATTTCATCGCGCCTGACTCACTTTCCAGACCAGGATGACCTGCGCGCGGGCACTTATCTCGACGTGCAGGTCAGCGACGATGGGCCGGGAATCTCGAGCGATGTCCTGCAGCGGGTGTTCGAGCCGTTCTACACCACCAAGCCCGAAGGGGAGGGCACCGGCCTGGGCCTGGCGCAGGTGCTGGGTTTTGCTCAGAACTCGGGTGGCACGGCGCGTATTCAGTCCAGCCCGCAAGGCACCACGGTTCAGATGCTGCTACGCCCAGTCTAGCGCGGCCTTTATAATCGCCTGTCATACACCCTGGAGCGGCGTCTCTCGAGCCGCGCATCATGTCTGCCTTGCCGCTACGCGTGCTGTCCGTCATCCCGCCGATGACACAGCTCAATACGCCATATCCCTCCACTGCCTACCTGACCGGGTTTCTGCGTTCGCGCGATATTCCGGCCTTTCAGGAAGACCTGGCGCTTGCGCTGGTGCTTCGCCTGCTCTCGCGCACCGGGCTGGCAGAGGTTGCCGATCATATTCAGTCGCTGCCGCCAGGCAAGCACACGCCCTCGATTCAGGCGTTCGTGGCACAGCAGGCGCGTTACGTCGCCACCATCGATGCGGTCATCGCGTTCCTGCAGGGGCGTGACGCGACGCTGGCGCACCGCATTGCCGGGCGGTTCTTCCTGCCTGAGGGGCCGCGTTTCGCCTCGCTGGATGTGTATGTGGATGATGAGGGGGGCGATCCCCTGGCCTGGGCGTTCGGTGCCCTGGGCCTGCACGACAAGGCCAAGCATCTGGCGACCCTGTATTTGAACGACCTCGCAGATGTGCTGCGTGACGCCATCGACTCACGCTTCGAGTTCGTGCGCTATGCGGAATCTCTGGCAGGCAGCCAGCCGACGTTCGATCCGCTTGCGCAAGCCTTGGCCGAGCCGCGCAATCTGGTGGACGATACCTTGCAGGCGCTGACGCTTGCTGCGGTTGCGCGCCATACGCCTTCGGTCGTTCTGCTCTCTGTGCCTTTTCCCGGCTGTGTCTACGCTGCCTTTCGTATCGCCCAGGCGATCAAGGCCGAGCACCCACACATCGTGACGGTACTGGGCGGTGGCTTCGTCAACACCGAGCTGCGCGAGCTCAGCGAGCCGCGGGTGTTCGACTACTTCGATTTCGTGTGCCTGGATGCCGGCGAACGTCCGTTGCTTGCCCTGCTCGATCATGTTCAGGGCAAGCGTTCGCGCCAGCGTCTGGTGCGCACCTATCTGCGTGATGCCGACACCGGCGTGGTGCGCTATGTCAATCTTGTCGAACCCGATGTCGCCTTCGCCGAAGTCGGCACCCCGACCTGGGACGGCCTGCCCCTGGATCAGTACCTTTCGCTGCTGGATATGCTCAACCCCATGCATCGGCTGTGGAGCGACGGGCGCTGGAACAAGCTCACCGTGGCGCACGGGTGCTATTGGAAGAAATGCAGTTTTTGCGACGTCAGTCTGGATTACATCGGACGATACGAGGGCGCGTCGGCCACGGTGCTGGCCGATCGTATCGACGCGATCGTGCGGGAAACCCGCCAGACGGGATTTCATTTCGTCGATGAGGCGGCGCCGCCCAAGTCGCTCAAGGCCCTGGCCACCGAGTTGATCGAGCGCAATACGGGCATTTCCTGGTGGGGCAATATCCGGTTCGAGAAAACCTTCAGTCCCGAGCTGTGCGAACTGCTTGCCGATAGTGGCTGTATCGCTGTCTCCGGCGGCCTGGAGGTCGCGTCGGATCGCTTGCTGAAACTCATGAAAAAAGGCGTGTCCATCGATCAGGTGGCACGGGTGACGCGCGCGTTCAGCGATGCAGGCATTCTTGTGCATGCCTACCTGATGTATGGTTTTCCCACACAAACCGTGCAGGACACGGTGGATGCGCTGGAGTATGTGCGTCAGTTGTTCGCCAATGGCTGCATACAAAGCGGGTTCTTCCACCGCTTTGCGTGCACCGTGCATTCGCCCGTGGGTATGGAGCCTGAAGCCTATGGCGTGACGCTGCTGCCCTTGCCGCCGGTGAGCTTCGCCAAGAACGACATCGGGTTCATCGATCCGACCGGCGTCGATCACGATGCGCTGGGCATTGCCCTGAAGAAAGCCATCTATAACTACATGCATGGCATCGGGCTGGACGAAGATGTGCGCAGCTGGTTTCCTTTCAAGGTGCCACGCACCACGGTGTCACGCCATCGCATCGCACAGGCGCTGTCGCAGCCCGGCTAGGCGGCCCCTGGGGCGGTGACGCCATTACTCGTGCGCCGTTCACGCGTACGAGACGACAGACCGGCGCCGTCACATCCGGTACTTGTCGCTATGTCAGTATCATGCGCCCCCCGGTCATGCGGGCGTCAGTTTTTTGCAAGGTAGGTTTGTCATGTCAGTCTCCTCATCCCGCACCGGAAGCCGCATCTATGCCGACGTCCTGGGCTTCACGTTCATGCACTGGAAGCGTCAGCGCGCACGGGGTTTTGCCGTTGCCCTGTTCATCATGCTGGGCACGCTGGCAGAAATATTCACGCCCTACTACGCCGGTCGCCTGGTCGACGCCATCGCCAGCGGTGCGGCCACCGATGTCTCGGTGCGCGGCCTCGCCTGGTATGCACTCGCCATGCTGATCGGCCTGGGCGTGGTGGGCGTCGTGTTTCGCCAATTGGCATTTCACAACATCATTCCGCTCACGCTCACCATGATGCGCGATGCGGTCTCCGAGTCCTTTCACCGGGTGCAGCGGTTCTCGACGGACTGGCACGCCAACAGTTTTGCCGGCTCCACCGTGCGCAGGATGACGCGCGGCATGTGGGCCTTCGATCTGTTGAACGACACCCTGGTCATCGCGCTTTTCCCCTCTCTGGTGATGCTGGTTGGCGCCACCGTGCTGCTGGGCTGGCACTGGCCGGTCATGGGCGTGGTGATCGGGCTGGGCGCGCTGCTCTACATCACCGTCACGACCTTTATTTCTTTGCGTATCGTGGCTCCCGCGGCGCGGCTGGCCAACACCTGGGATACCCGCCTGGGTGGCGCACTGGCCGATGCCGTCAGTTGCAACGCCGTGGTCAAGGCGTTCGGCGCGGAACGGCGTGAAGAGGTGCGTATCGATGGCGTGGTGCGCAAGTGGCGGGATCGCACCCGACGGACATGGAAACTGGCGACGTTCAACGGCGGGCTGCAGGGCCTCATGTTGTTGCTCATGAAAGCGGGTGTGCTGGGCATGGGTGTCTATCTCTGGCAGAGTGGCAGTGCCAGCGCAGGTGACATCACCTTCGTGCTGTCCCTGTTCCTGGTGCTGCAGGGGCATCTGCGCGATGTCGGCATGCACATTCGCAACCTGCAGCGTTCGGTCAACGATATGGAGGAAATGGTCGCGCTGAGCAAGATGCCGCCGGGTGTGGCCGATGCGCCCGATGCCCAGGCCATCACGCTCACGCACGGCAGCATCGCGTTCGAACACGTGACCTTTCGCTATGGCGCCCAGTCCGCGCCGCTCTACCGTGATTTCAACATTCAGATCAGGTCGGGCGAACGCGTGGGCCTGGTCGGGCATTCAGGGTCCGGAAAGACCACCTTCGTCAAGCTTGTGCAGCGTCTGTACGACGTCGACAGCGGGCGCATCCTGCTGGACGGCCACGACATCGCAGGTCTGTCTCAGGCCTCGCTGCGTGCTCAGATCGCGATCGTTCCGCAAGAGCCCATCCTCTTTCATCGTTCCCTGGCCGAGAACATTGCCTATGCCCGACCCGGCGCCACACGCGCACAGGTCGAGCATGCCGCCGAGCTGGCCAACGCGCACGACTTCATCACTCGCCTGCCCAAAGGCTACGAGACGCTGGTGGGCGAGCGCGGCGTGAAGCTCTCGGGCGGGGAGCGTCAGCGCGTGGCACTGGCGCGCGCCTTTCTGGCCGATGCGCCCGTGCTGATTCTGGACGAGGCCACCTCCAGCCTTGACTCCGAAAGCGAACGCCTCATTCAGGACGCCATGGCTCGCCTGATGATGGGACGCACCACACTCGTGATTGCCCATCGTCTTTCCACCGTCACATCGCTGGACCGTCTGCTGGTCTTCGATCGTGGTCAGGTGGTGGAACAGGGCACCCATCAACAATTGGTCCGGCTCAGTGGTGGCATTTATCGACGGCTCTTCGAGCGTCAGGCGCTGGACCTCACCACTGCTATGGAAGAGACGATTTGAAGCCTGTTTTTGAGCGCCCAAAAAAGCGCTCAGCGCCACGATTAGGCGTGCAAGAATTTGATGACGTTTGGCGCGAATGTGTGCCGAATGAGTATGTTTCCGAAATGCGACCTGAGTGTCGCAGTAATGAAAGGAGACAACATGATCGAATCGGAAATCGTGCGCCACGCGGCTTTGTTGGCTGCCGCAGATGGCAAACGAAACAGTCAGGGATTGCGCAGCGGTGACGTCGCGATCCTGCGGGACCGGGTTGGCCAGCCAGCGGCGCAGGATGTCTTGAGCATGCCACGGGATCCGGTCCAGGTGGCGCTGGATCAGGTGCCCGACAGGACACTGGTCTACATCATGGCACTCATGCTCTATGGCAAG
>JBAZPE010000030.1:0-10133 GCA_041648375.1 Burkholderiaceae bacterium
GTCCTGACCCCCAAGCTGCTGGGCCTCCCCCCCGGCCTGCATGGGTTCCATGTCCATGCCAACGGCAGTTGCGATCCCAAGGAAGAAAACGGAAAGACCGTGCCTGCGGGTGCGGCAGGCGGGCACCTGGATCCGCGCGAAACGAAGAAACATGGCACGCCGTGGGATGACAATGCCCACGCTGGCGATCTTCCCCCGCTCTATGTGGACGACAAAGGCAACGCCACGCAGCCGGTGCTTGCGCCCAGACTCAAGCTCGCCGATGTGGGTAACCATGCGTTGATGGTTCACGTGGGTGGCGACAACCACAGCGATCATCCGGCCCCGCTGGGCGGTGGGGGTGGTCGCATGGCGTGCGGCGTCATCAAGTAGGGCAGACTGGCGGCACGAGGTTTGCTCTGGCGCTTGGGTTAAGTCACTTTTTCCAAGATCCCATGACCAAACTTTCCGGTATTGCCCTGGCGCTTGCCGCCTCGTCCCTGATGGCGCTCGCGCCGCTGTCTGCCGTTTCGGCGGCAGACCGTGTCGCAGCGCACGGCACGGCCAAGGCATTGAATGCCACCGATCGTGATTTCATCGCGATGGTGGGTGCCAGTCTGAAGTTCGAGGCTGCAGCGGCGGAATTGGCACAGAAGCAGGCCAGCCGCGACCTGCTCAAAAGCTATGGGAAAAAAGACGTGGCATTCATCGAGCGCCTGACTGCAGCGCTGGAAAAAATCGCCAAAGAGAAGTCTGTCACCCTGGCTGCACAGCCGACCCCGCAGCAAACCGCCGTCCTGAACAAGCTCAAGGGCCTGCAGGGTGACGCATTCGACCAGGCATTCGTCAAGCAGGCCGGTTCGGCCCACCATTTCGACATCGTCAACGCCTTCAAGCGTACGGCTGAAAAATCGGTGGATGTTGACGTTCGTGGCTTCGCACGGACATGGCTCGACGAAGTGAATCAGCGATTCACCATGGTCAATGCAGTGACCTCTGATGTCGATCCGGCGGCGTTGAAGCCCAGTCCCGATACAGCGCCGCGCCGAGGCGAACCGCCTCGCACCGATGTCACGCCCGATGCCTCGGGCAAAGCCACGAATTAAGAAAAATTTTATTACCGGCGGGCTCAGGCCCGCTTTTTGCTGATGGCTCACCAACCGGGCTTACCGGCCCTTGATTGTTGCTACCCCCCTAAAGGAAAAATTATGAACGGCATCATCTATATCGTTGGACTCGTGGTCGTTGTTATTGCTGTCCTGAGCTTTTTCGGCCTGCGTTAACGCGATCCGGTTTTGCTACAAGAGGCCTCACGCGCCTCAGGCAGTGCCAGGAGCCGACGGATGATTCCGTCGGCTCTTTCGTTATGGCGCGCCTGATCGGTCGAAAGCGCGATCGATCAGGCAAACAAGTCTGGCGGGTATATCGGCTTTAAGCACAGGCCAGCGGGTGCGGCAGGGCCATGTCGACGCTGCGCCAGGGCAGCATGCCTGCCTGCTGCCCGTACACTATGCGGCCGTTGTTATCCTCTGCTGTCATGACCATTATTATCAATGAAACCCTGCGCGCCTATATCGACCCTCTCACCGAGGACGAAGCCGCTGCGCTGGAGCGCAGCCTACTCGCCGAAGGGTGTCGCGATGCGCTGGTGCTGTGGGGGGAGATCCTCGTCGATGGCCACAATCGCTATCGGATCTGTCAGAAGCACGGCATTGCCTTTCAGACGGTTCAGAACACGTCGTTCAAGACGATGGATGACGTTTACCTCTGGATGATAGACAACCATCTCGGCCGGCGCAGCGTATCGGATTTCCAGCGGGGAATTCTGGCGCTACGGAAAAAAGAGATCGTTGCCATGCGGCGCGCCCGAAAGACGCAAGCCGCTTTGGCCGCTGACGAGGAGGGTGGGAATGCCTCCGATGCGTCAGTGCCCGATGCCGCAGCCATGGCCGCCCCGCCCGACGATCCCGGCCCACCCTGGAGCCGTGAGGAGGTTGCGCGTGCTGCGCGCGTGAGCAGCAGCACCCTGGGGCAGATCGAGAAGATTCAGAAGACGGCCACGCCTGAGCTTGTCGATGCCGTGAAGTCGGGCGTGATTTCCATTAATGCTGCAGCGGCGGTGGCTTCCCTGCCTCAGCAGGCGCAGGTGCAGGCCGTGGCGGGTGGCAAGAAGGAGTTGCGCGAAGCGGCCCGGCAAGTCCGTCAGACGCGGCAACCCGCGCGCGTGCCTCCCGACGCGCAGCCGTTGCCCGAGGATGCGACCGATGATCAGCGGGAGATACACCGATTGACCCAGGCGCTGGCCGCCATGACCGAGGAATGTGAGCAGCTTCGCAAGAAGGTGCAGCATCTGACGATTGCGCTCGCCCAGGCACGAGGCAGCGACTGAGCGTTTACAATTCGGGCAGGCTTTCTACGCGACACTTGACGACTCGAGGCACGACGACCCATGTTCCAGACGATTCCCGCCTATCCCGGCGACCCCATCCTGACCCTGAACGAGCGTTTCGGTGCTGATCCGCGCGCTGACAAGGTCAACCTGAGCATTGGTGTCTATCTGGACGATGCCGGGCGCATTCCCGTCATGGCCGCCGTGAAAGCCGCTCAAGACCAGGTGTCTGCCCTGGTGCCACATCCTTATCTGCCCATGGAAGGCAATCGGGCGTTCTGCGCGCAAGTGCAGGCACTGGTCTTCGGGCAGGATAGCGCCGCCCGTGCCGAGGGCGCCATCACGACGGTGCAGACCCTGGGTGGTTCGGGTGCGCTTAAAGTCGGTGCAGATTTCCTGCAGCGCTACTTTGCTGGCGCGAGCGTGCTGCTCAGCGATCCCACCTGGGACAACCACCAGGCCATATTCGAGGCCGCCGGCTTCACCGTACAGCGCTACCCCTATTTCGATCCGGCCACCCGTGGACTGGCCCACGCGGCCATGCTGGCTCGTCTGGAGCAGGCTCAGGCCGGCACCGTGGTCGTGTTGCATGCCTGCTGCCACAACCCCACCGGCGTCGACCCCACGGCCGAGCAGTGGCAGGCGATTCTCGAGGTCGTCGTGCGCCGCAAGCTGGTGCCGTTCTTCGATATTGCCTACCAGGGCTTCGGCCAGGGCATCGAAGAGGACGCGTATGCGGTGCGTCTGTTTGCGCAGCAAGGCGTGTCGATGTTCGTGGCCAGCTCGTTTTCCAAGAACTTTGCCCTGTATGGCGAACGCTGCGGTGCACTGAGCGTGCGCTGCCCCGATGCGGCGCAGGCGCAACTGGTGCTGGGGCAGATGAAATCGACCATTCGCCAGAACTATTCAAGCCCGCCGGCATTCGGGGTGGACCTGATCACACGCGTGCTCAGCGACGAGGGCTTGCGCGGCGTGTGGCGCGACGAAGTGGACGCCATGCGCGCACGCATTCTCGCCGTGCGCACCGCGCTCTACGATGCACTGAAGGCACGCAAGCCTGCAGGCGACTTCGATTACATCATCCGCCAGACGGGGATGTTCACCTACACCGGGCTGAGCGCAGCGCAGGCCGTGGCCCTGCGTGATGAGCACGGCGTCTATGTGCTGGAGTCCGGGCGGGTGTGCATGGCGGCCCTGAGTCTGGATCGCGTGGATCGTGTGGCGTCGGCCATCGTTGCGGTGCTGTGAATTTGCCTACAGCGTGAGGTAGCGTCCCGGCTTGTGATTCAGGCCGATCATCATGTTCAGCACGACCGCGCCGACGACCGACCATGCCAACGACCGCATGTCCACCACGAAGCATGCGGCGATCAGGATGACGATGTCGAAACCCATCATGACGTGGCCGGCGCGCCAGTTGTGCTGTTTTTGCAGATAGACCGCCAGGGCGCTCACGCCGCCGACGCTTGAACCGTGTCGGAACAGCGCCAGCAGGCCCATACCGATCACCACCCCGCCTGCGATGCTGGCAAATGCCGGGTGGGCATGCGTGAGGACGAACATCGAAGACGCGTTGCCCATCAGCATCGAGATCAGGGCCACGCAGGCGAACGTCTTGAGGGTGAAGACCTTGCCCAGGCGCTGAAACGCCAACCAGTAAAACGGCAGATTCAATAAAAAGAAGTTCGCGCCCAGATCCCATCCGAATGCGTAATGCAGCAGGATGGCCGCGCCCGACACGCCGCTGGTGAGCAGCCCGGCGCTTTGCAGGATGGACAGGCCCAGGGAGATCAGCACGGCACCCGCGCCCAGCGCGGCGATGTCTTCGAATGTGGAGTGGGGCTTGGCAACCATGCGTGTATTAGAGCAAGGAAACTTCAGGCGGTCTGCTTTGCGCAGCGGGATTCGGTCTGCCACGTTGATTTATGTTGCATAGCAGCATCGAATCCTCCTCTTTCCTGCTCGTGAGGCAGCTGCGGTTGCGTGGCAAATCATCCTGCCAAGCGCACCACATCTGGATGTAACAAGTGTGATCCAGGGAACGATATGTGCTGGACCGCCTCAAATTTGAAATCGTTGCGAGGAGTGAATGCTGCATGGCTGATAATCTGACCCGGGCCCCCGACATTGATACCAGGCAGGAAGCATTGCTTGCCTCGCAGCGACCCATCGAGGCGCATGGCGTGATCGGTGATATGCGCTGTGCCGCGCTGGTCGCCGACGATGGATGCGTCGACTTCTTCTGTTGGCCCGAGATCGACAGCCCGTCAGTGTTCGTTTCGCTGCTCGATGGTCACCGGTCCGGATCGTTCCAGCTTGCCCCTGATCTTCCCCATGCCCGGCGCATGCAGATCTATCTGCCGAGCACCAACATCCTCCAAACCCGCTGGCTGGCCCCTGAGGCCGTGGTCGAGGTGACTGACCTATTGCCCATTCATCCGCCCGAGCGAGACTCTCGCCTCGTTCGCACGGTGCGTGTGGTGGATGGCTCGGTCACCCTGCGCATGCGTTGTGCGGTGCGTCACGACTATGCCCGTGCCGATACTCGGGCGACCCGGATGGCAGACGATGTGCGCTTCGATGCGCCGGGCCAGCCCTCGCTCAGACTGGCTGCCCAGGTGCCGATGACCATCGAGGACGATGCAGCTTGCGCCACTTTTGTGCTGAGCAAAGGACAAAGTGCACAGTTCGTGCTGGGTGGCGTGAATGACGAATTGGTGAACACCGACAGCACTGAGAACAGCGAGCAGCCTACCCGTGAATTCTGGCAGCGCTGGATCGGAATCTCCAATTATCGGGGGCGCTGGCGGCATATGGTGGAGCGTTCAGCGCTTGCGCTGAAGCTGCTGACCTCGCGTCAGAATGGTGCCATCGCCGCTGCGGTCACCTTCGGGTTGCCCGAGAGTCCGGGCAACGAACGCAATTGGGACTACCGGTATACCTGGATACGAGATGCGTCGTTCACCATCTATGCCTTCATGCGGTTGGGTTTCACCCAGGAAGCCACTGACTTCATGAATTGGGCCATGGCGCGCATTACAGAAGAGCGCAAGGGGCAGGACGTCTTGCGCATCATGTACACCATGGAAGGCGAGGCGAAAATCGAGGAAACCGAACTCGACCACCTGATTGGGCATGCCGCCTCGCGTCCGGTGCGCATCGGCAACGACGCTTACGGCCAGGAACAGCATGATATCTATGGTGAATTGCTCGATGGTGTGTACCTGTCGAACAAGTACGGGCAGGCCATTTCCCATCAGGATTGGGAGCACGTGGTCGCCGTGGTCGAAGAAGCATGCCGCAAATGGGACACTCCCGACGTTGGCATTTGGGAAATGCGGGGTGAACCCCAGCATTTTCTGCATTCTCGGCTGATGTGCTGGGTGGCGCTCGATCGGGCGATCAGGCTGGCGCAGAAACGCTCATTGCCTGCCCCTTTCAAGCGCTGGAATGATGTGCGTGAGGCCATACACGCCGATATCTGGAGCCGCTTCTGGGACAAGGAGGCTGGCCATTTCGTGCAGCGTGAAGGCAGCACCGCGTTGGACGGCTCATTGCTGCTGATGCCGCTGGTGCGCTTCGTGGCGGCGACCGACCCGTGCTGGCTGGCCACACTCGATGCGATCGGTCGTTCGCTGGTGCGCGATGGCATGGTCAAGCGCTATCACTTGCATGACACCCCCTGTGATGGGCTCCATGGCGAGGAGGGTGCCTTCGGTGCCTGCTCTTTCTGGTATGTGGAATGTCTGGCGCGTGCGGGCCGGCTGGACGAGGCCTGCATGGAATTCGAAAAATTGCTTTCTTATGCCAACCCCCTGGGATTGTTCGCAGAAGAGTTCGACGCGCGGGGTCACCATCTGGGCAACACGCCTCAGGGGCTGACGCATCTTGCGTTGATCAGCGCAGCGACGTTTCTGGATCGCCGGTTGGAAGGTGCGCCCACGACCTGGCAGCCATAGCGTGTCGTCAGGGGTCTGGCCCGGTTATTGCGTTCATCACGGCGCTCGGGCCATGGCCGGGCGATTCGTGGCGTGCAACAATGCCGCCACTTTTATGTTGCTCGTGCAGTGAGCATGAGGTTTTGGATGTTTCAGAGAAAATGGCAAAGATTGTCGTAGTGGAAGACGAACCGGACATGGCTGAGTTGCTGTGTCAATCCCTGCACGCGCAGGGGCATGAGGTCGTCACCACAGGTGAGGGCCTGCAAGCGTTGAGTCTGATGCTGGAGTCTATCCCTGAGCTGGTGCTTGCCGATGTCATGATGCCCGAGATGGGCGGCGCGCCCATGCTCACGGCCATGCGCGAAAACGCGTATCTGGGCGAGGTGCCCGTCATCCTGATCAGTGGGTTGGCAGAGGAGCAAGTGCGCGAACAGTGCACCGGCTATACCGCCTTCCTGCGTAAGCCATTCACGTTGGCGGCCATGACGCAACTCGTCGATGAAGTGCTTGCACGGTGAGTTAAATCGTCGCCGCCATCCTACAATATGAATATTTTGTGAAGGGAATCGTAGGCCGCCATCCCCATTGGGCGTAGGATAGATTCTGCATCAGCAACGTCGGCTCTTCATTCGACGCATGTGTATTGAACGCGGTTTGTCTACGAGGGTCCGTTGAAGAGCTTTGCATTTCGTTCTCGGGCCTTTAGCGCCGCCGGGGCATTAATCGCCCTCGGCATTTTGCTGTTGTCCTGCGCCGCACTCTGGAGCGATCGCCAGGAAGACTGGCGCATGGCCGAGCAGTCTGCACAGAACGTTCGCACCACGCTGGCAAGCGATATCGCGCGCACACTGCATCTGTACGACCTGGCCATCCTGGGTGCCGCCGAGGCTATACGCACACCCGGTTTCGATCGGGCTGGCATGGCGTTGAAATACAGGCTGTTGTTTGCGCGTTCGGAGGCAACCGAATATCTGGGTGCCATGTTGGTCCTGGATGAGCGCGGCAATATTCGCTATGACAGCTCGTCCACCTTCGCGCGAGCAGGGAATTTCGCTGATCGAGAATATTTCCGTGTGCATCGAGATCGCGACGATGTGGGGCTATATATCAGCCTGCCTTACGAAAGCAGATTGCGTGGAGGTATCAAGAGCATCGCACTGAGCCGTCGCATGTTCAATCCCGATGGCACGTTTGCCGGTGTGGTCGTGGGCGCGCTGCGTCTGGACTATTTCACAGAAAAATTTCAGTCACTCGCGTTGGGTGAAAAATCGGCGGTCGCGCTGTTGCGCCTGGATGGCATGCTGATTGTGCGTGAGCCGTCGCTTGCCAACGATATCGGTGTAGACCTGAGCGGCTCGGAGAATGTGCGCCGTTTTCAGGCGCAGAACCAGGGCAGCTTCGTGGGCACCGCCACGACCGATGGTGTGCAGCGACTGTTCAGTTTCAGCCACATCGGCGAACTTCCCCTGATTCTCAGCGTGGGTCTGTCCACGCAAGAAATCATGCGAGGCTGGTACAACAAAACCATGATCCTCGCGCCCGCCACATTGCTGCTGTGCGCCGCGGTCGGCACCTTGAGCTTCCTGTTCGAACGAGAGCTGCGGCGCAGGCGTCGTGCCGAGGCCGAGCTGGCGCGTCTGGCCAGGACCGATGCGCTGACCGGGTTATGGAATCGTCGTCAATTCGACCAGGCCTATGAGCGGGAATGGATGCGCGCGTGGCGCACACAGCAACCCATTTCGGTGCTATTCATTGATGCCGACTATTTCAAGTCATTCAACGATCGGTATGGGCACGGTGGTGGGGACGAACTCCTGCGCGCCATCGCGGGCGTCATCGAACGGGGGGTGCGCGTGCCTGGCGGTGTCGTCGCCCGCTATGGCGGCGAGGAATTTGTGGTGATTCTGCCCGATACGCCGGTGACGAAGGCCGAGGACATTGCGCAGCGCCTGGTGCGCGATGTCGCGGCGCTGGAGGTGCAGCACCAGGGTAATCCCACCTCACATGCAACGGTCAGCGTTGGCGTGGCCGGCACCACGCCTTCTGGTGTGGATGGCGCGTTACGCCTGCTTGCCCGCGCCGATGATGCCCTCTACGACGCCAAGCGGGCAGGCCGCAATCGTGTCCACCTGGCGTAGCGGGCGGCCGCAATGATCTCCGCATGGTGGGAGGGGGCGCCACGCCATCACACCGGAGGCGCATGGCGTGGGGGTTGCAACGCCATCTTCCCCGAGGCGCTTAGCGTGGGGTGCGCTGCGCCATCACACCCGAGGCGCTTAGCGTGCAGGCCGCTCGAATCCGCTGTCGATCCAGGCCTGCGCACTGCGCTGGTTGAAGCGGAAGTCGGGCGCCACCTTCACTTCGCCAAGCGTCTCGCCGTATTCGTCCAGTGCGCGTAGCGTCGCATAGGGTTCATCTTCGTCGGGCACGATATCGAAGTTCACGGTGATCACCCCAAGATCACAGTCGATTTTCAGATTCTTGTGCAGTTGCGCGTGCAATTGCTGCTCGTGACGGCGGATGACCTCCGAGGCGGTCTTCACCAAAGTGGAGAATGCCGACGAGTCCAGTGGCTTCGGGTTCTTTTTATCCCGGCCCATGGTCCAGGGTCCGACCAGCGCCGGCTCGGACTCCCCTTCGCGCGTCATGGACACGGCCCAGCCGTCATCATCTTCGTTCTTGATGACGACTGCCGTCCATCCATCGTCGCGCCACAGTCGGGGCTCGTGCAGAGGCGCATGGGGGTCTTGGTCTGGTGTGTCAGTGTCTGTGGCGTCGATCTGTTGGGTCATGAGTATTCTTTCACTTCGGTAGAAATCGAGGGTCGGGCGGCGTTCGAAGCCTCTGCGAACCTCGGACGGGGTTTCGGGCACAGCCCCTGCGATAGGGGGCTGACAGATAGGGGCAGGTCGCTTGGCCTTGCGCTATGCTGTCGATCAACGCTGCCATGGGGCAGGAGGGCATCATGCGGTTGGGTAATTCGAGAGAAAGCAAGAACGTCGATGACAGGCGGTCGCAGGGCCCACGCGTCGGGCGGGGCAGCATTGGCATTGGCACGATCGTTCTGGCATTGGTCGCCATGTATTTTGGCATTGATCCGAACGTTGTGCTGCAGATGGGTGATGAAGGCGGCGCAGGCACGACCACTTCTGCGCCCCAGGCCATCCCTGCAGGCGACGAGAAAGCACAGTTCGTCGCGCGCGTGCTGGGTGAAACCGAAGACACGTGGCGGCAGGTGTTCAAGGAACAGACCAACGGCAGCTATGAAGACCCGGGGCTGGTGCTATTCACGGGTGCGACACCCACTGCCTGCGGCACGGGACAGTCGGCGATGGGGCCGTTTTACTGCCCGGCCGATCGCAAGGTCTATATCGACTTGAGTTTCTTCTCCGAGCTTTCCTCCAAGCTGGGTGCCCCGGGCGATTTCGCTCAGGCGTATGTCATCGCGCACGAGGTCGGCCATCATGTACAGACGCTCACCGGAGCGTCCCAGAAGGTGCAGGCGGCCCGCCAGTCCAATCCCGCACAGGCTAACCAGATGTCCGTTCGTTTAGAGCTGCAGGCGGATTGCTATGCCGGTATCTGGGCGCATCACGCTCAGGCTGCACGCGGCATTCTCGAAGAGGGCGACATCCAGGAAGGCATTGCGGCAGCCGGTGCAGTCGGTGACGACACATTACAGCGGCGCTCGCAAGGGCGGGTGGTGCCGGACTCCTTCACGCACGGCAGTTCGGCGCAGCGCGTGAGCTGGTTCAAGCGCGGATGGGAGAGCGGCAAGATGTCGTCGTGCAATACGTTTGCTGCGTCCGCGAACTAGCTGCTGC
>JBAZPE010000031.1:0-10080 GCA_041648375.1 Burkholderiaceae bacterium
AAGTCGTTTCACGTCTCACCGTTCTGCGAAGTGAAAGGGCATTACGCGTTCCGTATGCATCGCACACCGACGCATTGCCGTGTGGCCATCGACTATTACGACGTCAGCGATTCACCACCGCTGTTGCGCACGGTGATTGATTGTGCGGTGGCGCCGCTGACAGCGCGCGCACTCTGGGCTCAGGTTCTCAAAATGCCGTTGCTCACGCTTGGCGTGGTGGTGCGCATCCATCTTCAGGCGCTGCGTCTGTGGCGTCTGCGTGTTCCGTTCATCTCCAAGCCACATCCACCCGCTGATGATGTGTCTCACAACGCAAAGGTCGAGCATGAGCTCCAATGAACTTCCGATCCCGCACATGGCACGCAGCATGCCGTTGGCCGCAAAAGTCCTGATCCAGTTGCTGCAGCGTGTGAAGGAAGGGTCGATCCTGTTGACCGATCCGGCAGGCGGCGCCCGGCTCTTCGGGCAGCCCGGTTCCGGCCCGCATGCAGAACTCATCCTGCGCGATTGGCGTGCGGCGAGCGAAATTCTGCGGCGTGGCGACGTGGGCTTTGCCGAGAGCTTGCGCGTGGGCTGGCTGGACACGCCTGATATGTTGTCCCTGTTCGATGTAGCGCTGCGCAATGAGGCGTCTGCCTCGCAAGTGGTGTCCGGAAAGTGGTGGGCATTGCTGCTGAGTCGCCTGCGTCACCTATTGCTGCGCGACAACAGCCGGCGCGGCAGTCGTCGCAACATTCTCAGTCACTACGATCTGGGCAATGATTTCTACAGCTTGTGGCTCGATCCCGGCATGACGTATTCATCTGCATTGTTCGAGGGTGATCGCACGCGATCGCTCGAGCAGGCACAGGATGCGAAATATGCCAGGATCATCGACCAGTTGGGTGCAGTGCCGGGGCAAACCGTTCTGGAAATCGGCTGCGGGTGGGGCGGTTTCGCGGAAGCGGCTGCGCGTCGCGGGCTGAATGTCTTCGGCGTGACTTTGTCTGACGCGCAGCTCGCCTATGCCCAGGCCCGCATGGCCCGCCAGGGCCTGGATGACAAGGTCGAATTGCGGCTGATGGATTACCGCGATCTGGGCCAACGGCAATTCGATCACATCGTCTCTGTCGAAATGATCGAGGCCGTAGGCGAGCGACGTTGGCCGCTTTATTTTTCTACGCTGGCCAAGTGCCTGAAGCCTGGAGGGCGGGTCGTCATTCAGGCGATCGACATCGACCAGACCCGCTTCGATGCCTATCGACGCAGCACCGACTTCATTCAACAGTACGTGTTTCCAGGCGGCATGCTGCCTACGCCCGGGCATATCGTCTCGCACGCTGCGGCAGTCGGGCTCAAGCCTGTGGACTGCCTGGATTTTGGTGTTGATTATGCCGACACCCTGGCCTGTTGGCGTGAGCGCTTCGAAGCCAATCTGCCGGCGGTCATGCACCTGGGTTTCGACGAAGCTTTTGTGCGCATCTGGCGCATGTATCTCTGCTATTGCGAGGCTGGCTTCAGAGCGGGTCGCACGAGCGTCAAACATTGGACACTGGCATGAAAAAACTTTTAGCTGTCTCGTTGCTGGCGCTGGTAGCTGGCTGCTCGAATGTCGACGTCACGCACTATGCGGACAAGACGCCGGCACTGAAACTGGACCAGTACTTCAGCGGCACGCTGGACGCCTGGGGCATCGTGCAAATGCGCTCGGGAGAAGTTCGTCGGCGGTTCCATGTGGTGGTGACCCCCACGTGGGAAAGCCCTGACAAGGGCACGCTGGATGAACGCTTCGTCTATGACGATGGCGAGACCCAACACCGCGTCTGGCAGCTGACGCGTGGCGCCGACGGCACCTGGCAGGGCACGGCAGGCGACGTCGTCGGACAAGCCAGCGGGCGGGTCTCGGGCAATGCTTTGCACTGGACCTATGTGCTGCGCATTCCCATGGGCGATAGCGAGTACGACGTGCATTTCGACGACTGGATGTGGTTGATGGACGAGCAGCACATGATGAATCGATCCGTGTTGACCAAGTTCGGTGTGAAGGTCGGCGAGGTGACGGTGTTCTTTCGCAAGCGGGACAGCGCAGGCGGGCGCGGATAATGGCTGCACTGAATCAACCCATCAAGCAGTGGGCCACGCGTCGCGTGTGGATCATCGGTGCGTCCAGTGGCATCGGTGAGGCGTGCGCACGGCAGTGGCTGCAAGCGGGTGCCACCGTGGTGCTGTCGGCGCGCAGTGAGGACAAACTCCAGGCCATTGCCTCATCGTTCGAAGGCGCACATATCCTGCCTTTTGATGCGGCAGACGAGCAGGCCTGGCCTGACGCCGTGGCCGCGGCGGCAAGGCTTTGTGGCGAGCTGGATATCGTTCTGTTCTGTGCTGCTCGCTATCACGAGCAAAATGGCACCGAGATCGATGTGGAAGCGGTGCAGAAAAGTTTCGATCTCAACGTCGTTTCGGTCTATCGCGGCGTGAATCTGATCGTGCCCAGACTGTTGCGGCAGGGCAGTGGCGGCATCGCGATCGTGGGCAGTCTGTCCGGGTATACGGGGCTGCCTAAAGCGATGATCTATGGTGCGACCAAGGCCGCGCTGATCAATCTTGCGCAATCCCTGTATTTTGAACTGGCGCCGCGTGGGCTGAGTGTGTATCTCATCAACCCCGGTTTTGTGCGCACACCCATGACGGCCAAGAACGATTTCAAAATGCCAGGCCTGATGTCGCCCGATGAGGCGGCACGTGCCATCATTGCCGGCATGGAAAAAGGTCGATTTGAAATCCGTTTCCCGGGCCGGCTTGCGATCGCCTTGCGCCTGATCAGTTGGTTGCCTTACGGCCTGCGTTTTCCGTTGCTGCACAAGGCGACAGGATTATGACGGCGCGCATCGACGAGATCGCACACTGGTTTGCGACGCTCACCCCCGACACGCTCGCCAGCATAGGCGAGGTGTATGGCGCACGCGCCCATTTCAAGGATCCCTTCAACGATGTAGTGGGGATCGACGCAATCGAACGGGTGTATGCACACATGTTTGATGGCCTGACACAGCCGCGTTTCGAGATCGATGTGGCGCAGGCCACCGGATCGCACGCTTTTCTGGTCTGGCGGTTCCTCGCGCGCTGGCGTGCACATGACATTCTGGTTCACGGCAGCACCCACCTGCAGCTCGACCAGGCAGGGCTGATCGCCGATCACCGGGATTACTGGGACACGTCAGAAGAGCTGTTCGAGAGAATCCCGGTGCTGGGCGGTGCCTTGCGCGCCATGCGTAAAAAACTTGCTACACCACTCGAATAGATGCTGGCGCCAGGCAAAAAAAACGGCCCGGTATGAACCGGGCCGATGCTAAACACGCGGCGTTACGCCATTTAATGCTCGCGGGGAGCGTAACGCTGGTGAGTGGCCATCATGCCCGTCCAGCCAGAGTGGGGATCACCTCTCTGACCATCCATTGCACGTTAACCATTGCGTGCAGTCTACCTCTGCCCATCTGACATCTGCCTGAACAAAAAAAGGCCCTCCGAATGGTCGGAGGGCACTGAAAGCCAGAAGGGCGCAGCGGTCCCTTCTGGCAGGGGGACTGATCAGGGTTATGCGTTGATGTCGTTGTTCTTGGTCTCGCGCACGAACAGCGTACCGACAACCAAGGTCATGACCGCAATAATGATCGGGTACCACAACCCGTCGTAGATATTTCCGGTTGCCGCCACCACCGCAAAGGCCACCGGTGGCAGGAATCCGCCGAACCAGCCATTACCAATGTGGTAAGGCAGGCTCATCGAGGTGTACCGGATGCGGGTGGGGAACATTTCGACCAGCATGGCGGCGATCGGCCCATAGACCATCGTGACATACAGCACCAGGATGAACAGCATCACTGTCGTCATGACATAGTTGATCTGTTTCGGATCAGCGGCTGCCGGATAGCCATGGCTGCGGATCGACGTGGTGAGCTGCTTGTCCAGTGCAGCGCGACGCGTATCGAATTCCGCCTTGCTCAGTGCTTGCCCGTCGAACGAGGTGAAGGACTCGTTGCCGATCTGCACCGTGGCCACGGTTCCGGGCGCGGCGGCCACGTTCTCGTAGTTCACCGAATTGCGTGCCATGAAGGATTTGAGCACGTCGCATGAACTGGTGAACGCTGCCGTACCCACCGGGTTGAACTGGAACGAGCATGTCTTGGGATCGGCCATGACGCGCACGGGTGCGCTGGACTGGGCGGTCTCAAGTGCCGGATTGGCAAAGTGCGTGATGGCCTTGAAGATGGGGAAGTAGGTCAGGGCAGCAATCAGGCAACCCGCCATGATGATGGGCTTGCGGCCGATCTTGTCCGACAGAATCCCGAAGACCACGAAGAACGGGGTGGCGCACAGCAGTGCCACGGCAATCATGATGTTTGCCGTATTGGCTTCCACCTTCAGCGTTTGCGTCAGGTAGAACAGCGAGTAGAACTGGCCGGTGTACCAGACCACGGCCTGACCTGCGGTCAAACCGAACAGGGCCAGCAGGACCAGCTTGAGGTTCTTGCCGTTACCAAACGAGTCTTTCAACGGCGAAGTCGAACCTTTGCCTTCTTCCTTCATGCGTTTGAAGGTCGGGGATTCGTTCAGTTGCAGACGAATCCAGACCGAAATACCCAGCAGCACCACGGAAATCAGGAACGGAATGCGCCATCCCCAGGCACGGAACGCTTCTTCACCCAGATAGGAGCGCACGCCGAGAATCACCAGCAGCGACAGGAACAGACCCAGCGTTGCTGTCGTCTGAATCCAGCTGGTGTAGAAGCCACGTCGGCCGTGCGGCGCGTGTTCCGCCACATAGGTGGCAGCACCGCCATACTCACCGCCGAGCGCCAGGCCCTGAGCCAGGCGCAGGATGATCAGGCAGATCGGTGCGGCCATGCCAATGCTGGAGTAGGTAGGCAGAATACCGACCAGGAAGGTCGACAGACCCATGATCACGATGGTGATCAGGAAGGTGTACTTGCGACCGACAAGGTCGCCCAGACGGCCGAACACAAGGGCGCCGAAGGGGCGAACCGCAAAGCCCGCTGCGAAGGCCAGCAGGGCAAAGATGAAGGCCGCAGTCGGATTGACGCCGGAGAAAAAATGAACGGCGATAATCGCCGCCAGTGATCCATAGAGGTAGAAGTCATACCATTCAAAGACGGTGCCCAGCGATGAAGCGAAAATGACTTTCCGCTCCTCTTTGGTCATCTTTCGATTGGGTTCAGGATGTGCGCTGGACTGCGCATTGATGGCACTCATGTGATTGTCTCCTCGGCGATCGCTGGTACACCGTACCGTGTGTGCGCCAGGCTTCTTATTGTGTTGCCCGACGCTGGAAGAGAACTTAGGGCCTGAGCCTGACTAGGGTCTGACGTGAGACACTACCAACGGCTAAAGTTGTATGCAAATATGTCTATAGGCCTGAAATCAGGGAAACTACTCAGCGCGCAGCCTGCCCAGCGGGAAGGTGACGCGGATGGTGGTGCCGGAATAAGGCGAGTCAAGAATCTGCACGACGGCCCGGTGTTTTTGCGCGATCTCCTTGACGATCGCCAAGCCCAATCCGCTGCCATCGGCGGTGGATCCCAGCACGCGATAGAACCGATCAAATACCCGCTCCCGTTCGACCAAAGGGATGCCGGGCCCTGAGTCCTCGACTTCGAGATCAACATAATCCGGATCCGACGAGGGGCGCAGGCGCACCGTTACCTGACCGCCCGCGGGCGTATAGCGCAGGGCGTTGTCCAGCAGGTTGTTGATCAGTTCACCCAGCAGCAGGGGATGCCCGAAAATAAAGATGGGTGTTTCGTCGCCCTCGAACCCGATGTCGGTGCCCAGAGTCATCGCCTGCTGCGCCCAGTGCGCGGTGCGCTCGTAGGCCAGTGCGTGCAGGTCCAGGGATATCAAACCGACCGCCTCCGGGTTCTCCGCATTGGCCAGTTGCAGGAGTTGATTCACCAGTCGGGTCGCCCGTTCCGAGCCGGTCACGAGCTGACGCAGGCTAGACTGCATTTCATCGGGCGAGGCGTCGCGCAGTGCAAGTTCTGCCTGCGTACGCAGGCCCGCAAGCGGCGTTTTGAGCTGGTGCGCTGCATCGGCTACGAAGCGCCGCTGTGTCTGCACCGTCTGTGATTGTCGGTGCAGCAGCTCGTTCATGGCGGTCAGCAGGGGGGCGATTTCCGTCGGGGCGGCCCGCTCGTCCATGGGCGAGAGATCGTCGGGGCGTCGCGCCCGCAGGCGAATCTGCAGCGCGTTCAGTGGCGCGATCCCGCGTGACAAGCCGAACCAGACCAGCAGCACGGCAATGGGCAGCACGATGAACTGCGGAATGATCACGCCTTTGATGATGTCGTTGGCAAGCTGGGTGCGACGCTCGACGGTTTCAGCCACCACGATCATCGGCGCCCGGGCGCTGGCCAGGCCGATGTCCAGACGCTTATAGGCCATGCGCAGACCAAAACCACGCAGCGACGCATCGGCAAAGCGCACGACGCCCATCGGGGTGGGGGCGTCGGCATCAGGAATCGGCAGCTGTCTGTCGCCACCCAGATATTCGCCTCGGCTGCCCAGCACCAGCCAGAACACGCTCTCGGTCTCATTGGCACGCAAAATCGCGCGGGCCGACGCATTCATGTCCAGCACAGCCTCGCCGTCGCGTTCGCTGACCTGTTGTTCCAGCACCAGCAGATTATGGGCGAGCGCCTCGTCATAGGGCGTGGCGGCAATGTTCTGCGCGACCACATAGGTGATGGCCACGCTCATGGGCCACAGCAGAAAGAGGGGGGCCAGCATCCAGTCCAGCACCTCGCCCAGCAGCGAGCGCCGGGGAGGACGGAAAGCCGGGCCGCGGGTGCCCGCGCGCACCACGTCCAGCGCCTCCTGATTCACCGGCTCGCGCTCGCCCGCGGGAACTGGCCGGGCGCGGCGCCGTTTAAACGAGTCCAGCACCCTGTTCGCGCTCCAGGCAATAGCCCAGACCACGCACGGTCATGATTTTGACGCCGCTGGGCTCGAGCTTCTTGCGCAGGCGATGCACATACACTTCGATGGCATTGGTGCTGACTTCTTCGCCCCATTCACACAAGTGATCGACCAACTGTGTCTTGCTTACCATGCGACCGCTGCGCGTCAGCAGTATCTCGAGCAGACTGACTTCTCGCGCAGAAAGATCCAGGGTCTGATCGTCCACCACTGCCACGCGACCGGTCTGGTCGAATGTCAGCTTGCCGTGCCGGATCAGCGTTGCGCCGCCGCCGGCACCCCGGCGGGTGAGGGCGCGCACGCGGGCTTCGAGTTCGGACAGGGCGAAGGGCTTGGCCATGTAGTCGTCCGCACCCAGGTCCAGCCCCTTGACACGCTGCTCCACGCTGTCTGCAGCCGTGAGAATGAGCACGGGCAGGTGAGAGTTGCGGGTCCGCAGGCGTCGGAGCACCTCCAGTCCCGGGATCTGCGGCAGCCCGAGATCGAGGATCAGCAGGTCGAATTCCTGGGCGGCCAGTGCCGAATCGGCAGAAAGTCCGTCACCCACTGCATCCACCGCGTAACCACTTTGTCTGAGGGAGCGTGATAGCCCATCGGCCAATATGCTGTCATCTTCAGCAATCAAAATACGCATAGTAGGCGCCGTTTGTTATCCGTCTTGCCCGGATTCTGGCACACACTGATCGCCACCCCAACTGGAATCTCTTGCAGGCTCGCCACGCTCGATACGAGAAGTCCTTGTCACACTGTACGTGCATACAGTAGAATCCAGTGCAATAATGCAGTCAGCCGCGAACAGTCGCGACCTCATATTTGCATCACATCGCACCCAAGGGATAGCACACACATGGACGACAAGACGAGCAAGGCCACCGCCGACAAACAAAAGGCGCTGTCCGCTGCACTTGCCCAGATCGAAAAGCAGTTCGGCAAGGGTTCCATCATGCGTTACGGAGACAACCAGGTCTCCCATGACATCCAGGTCGTTTCCACCGGCTCCCTCGGGCTCGATATCGCACTGGGCCTGGGCGGCCTGCCGCGCGGTCGTGTGATCGAAGTCTACGGTCCGGAATCGTCGGGCAAAACCACACTCACCCTGCAAGTCATCGCAGAAATGCAGAAGCTGGGTGGTACCTGCGCCTTCGTCGATGCCGAACACGCGCTCGACGTGCAATACGCCAGCAAGCTGGGTGTGAACCTCACCGATCTGCTGATCTCCCAGCCCGACACGGGTGAACAAGCCCTGGAAATCACCGATGCCCTGGTGCGTTCCGGCTCGGTCGACCTGATCGTGATCGACTCGGTCGCCGCACTCACGCCCAAGGCCGAAATCGAAGGCGAAATGGGTGATTCCCTGCCAGGCCTGCAGGCCCGACTGATGAGCCAGGCGCTGCGCAAGCTCACCGCCAACATCAAGCGCACCAACTGCACGGTCATCTTCATCAACCAGATCCGCATGAAGATCGGCGTCATGTTCGGCAACCCGGAAACCACCACGGGTGGTAACGCGCTCAAGTTCTACGCTTCTGTGCGTCTGGACATTCGCCGCATTGGCGCCATCAAGAAGGGCGAAGAGGTCATCGGCAACGAAACTCGCGTCAAAGTGGTCAAGAACAAGGTTGCTCCGCCGTTCAAGCAGGCAGAATTCGACATCCTGTACGGTGCAGGCATCTCACGTGAAGGCGAGATCATTGACCTGGGTGTGAAGGCCGGCGTGGTCGACAAGGCAGGTGCCTGGTACAGCTACAACGGCAATCGTATCGGTCAGGGCAAGGACAACGTGCGCGACTATCTCAAGGAACACCGCGAGATTGCGGTCGAAATCGAGAACCGCGTGCGTGAAAACCAGGGCATCGTCAGCCGGGTTGCCGAATTCGTGCCCACGCCTGAAGAAACGGACACCGGCGAAGAGTAATTGTCTTAAAGCATGCAGCAAGGTTTATCGATCAAAGCCAGAGCGGTCGCTTTACTCTCCAGGCGCGAGCATTCGCGCCTGGAACTTGCCCGCAAGCTCGCGCCACACAGCGAAAATCCAGAGTCACTCGAGCGCCTGCTCGACGATCTGACGCGCGAGGGATGGCTGTCCGACGAACGCTTTGCGCAAAGCGTGATCCATCGGCGATCACGCACGCACGGCACCGCACGCATCGTCAACGAACTGCGCCAAAGTGGCGTGCCTGACATAGCGATCTCGGAAGCTCGGGAAACACTGCGCGATACCGAATTCGACCGCGCAAAAGTCGTGTGGGAGAAAAAATTCGGCGCCAGGCTCGACGCCGTGCAAGCCCCCGACGATGCAGATTCCGATACTGACATAGACCCCATCATGCGCCGTGACCGCGCGCGTGCGGCCTATGCTAAACAAGCGCGCTTTCTGGCCGGTCGCGGGTTCAGCCACGACGTCATCGCCCGCGTTCTGGGCGCAGACGATGCCTACGATGAATAACCAAGCTCAATAGAGCAAGGCGAACTGCTGCAGCTACCGAGTCGACAAATCTGGCGATGATGGCACTCCTCCCGAAGCTTGGCTATCAGCAAGCGGGTTACGTCGATCATCTCAACAGCGATGGAAGTCGAGAGCTTGTTTTCATGCGAGATTTGGCGGGGTAGTCCCTAGTTGTCGGACGCGAACAGCGTGCTGCGTTATACTTCAACGGTTTTGCTGCCGCGCACCAATTTAATCGTAGCCTATCTCAATTCGCCAACCGTTCGAATGCCTTTGACGCCATCTGTCGTGACACGCGAACCCATGCATACCCGCACCATCAAGGTGCAGTCTTATGCACGGGAAGACGGCCTTTGGGACCTCGAAGCTGAATTGATCGACTACAAGGGTTACGATTTCCCCACGCGCAACGGCGGTGTATTCGAGGCGGGGCGCCACGTGCATCACATGCACCTGCGCATTACTATCGACAAGACGTTCGAAGTGCTGGCCGCAGAAGCCGCCTATGACGCCGCGCCTTACGGCGAGCAGTGCACCGGCATTGATGTCGCTTACGGCGATCTGGTGGGCATGAATCTGTTGAAGAATTTCCGCAATGCGGTCAAAGAGCGTTTCGGCCGCACGGCGGGCTGTACGCACATGACCGAATTGACCAACGTGCT
>JBAZPE010000032.1:0-9924 GCA_041648375.1 Burkholderiaceae bacterium
CCGGTTGAAAGCCGAGCGCTTGGGCGAACTCGTGTCGATCGAGGCCGTGTCGCGTCAGGATGCCGACGATGCGCGGGCCCTCTACAGGCAGGCGGTGGCCACGGTTGCCCAGCAGAAAGCGGCGCTGGAGAGCGCGCAGATTCAATTGCGGTTCACCAAGGTGACGGCCCCCATCTCCGGGCGCATCGGCCGCAGTGCGGTCACGCAAGGCGCCTTGGTGGCGGCCAATCAGACCGATGCGCTGGCGGTTATCCGCGCGCTCGATCCGATGTATGTCGACATGAACCAGTCCAGCGCAGCCTTGCTCCGGCTCAAACGCCAGTTGGGCAGCGGCAGGCTCGATCCCGGAGCGACTGAGGTGTCGCTGCGTCTGGAGGACGGTTCGATCTATGCCCACACCGGTGAAATGAAGTTTTCCGAAGTAGCGGTCGATGAGCAAACGGGTTCGGTGACATTGCGCGCGACCTTCCCCAATCCCGAAGGCTTGTTGTTGCCAGGCATGTATGTGCAATCCATCGTCAGCGAGGCGGTCGAGCCCCAGGGCATACTGGTGCCCCAGCAGGGCATTGCTCGCGACGTCAAAGGCAATGGCGTCGCCCTGGTGGTCGATGCGCAGAACAAAGTCGAACAGCGCTCGGTAGTGACTTCGCGTGCGCTGGGTAATCAGTGGTTGATCGAGTCCGGCCTGAAGGCTGGCGATCGCCTGATCGTCGAAGGGGTGGAAAAGACCCGCGCAGGCGCTGTGGTCGAGCCGATCGACATGAGCGAAAAATTCAGGTCTGCACAGGTTGCGACCGCGGATGCATCCACCGTCGGGAAGCAATAAGTGTTGGCAAAATTCTTCATCGATAGACCGGTATTCGCCTGGGTATTGGCGATTGCCACCATGCTGATTGGCGTGATGGCCATACGTTCACTGCCCATCGCGTTGTATCCCGACGTCGCACCTCCAACGGTCAGAGTCTCTGCGACCTACGCGGGTGCGTCGGCCGAAAGCCTGGAAAACAGTGTGACGCAGATCCTGGAGCAGCAGCTCGTCGGCATCGATGGTCTGCAATCATTCAGCTCGAGCTCCAGTTCGGCGGGCACCTCGTCGATCACCGTCACGTTCACTCAGGGCACGAATCCTGACACCGCACAGATCCAGGTTCAGAACAAAATTCAGCAGGCCATTCCGCGGCTGCCCTCCGAGGTGCAGCGTCAGGGCGTGACAGTCGAGAAAGCGCAGTCGGACTTTCTGATGATCCTGGCCATCTATGACGAGACCGACCAGGCCAGTTCAACCGACGTCTCCGATTACCTGGTGAGCAATGTGCAAGACCCGCTCTCGCGTGTCCAGGGGGTGGGCGGCGTACAGGTTTTTGGCTCCGAGTATGCGATGCGCATCTGGCTCGATCCGTCCAAACTGGCTGCTTATGGGCTGATGCCGTCAGATGTGAATGCGGCAGTGCAGGCGCAGAACACGCAGATATCAGCAGGTCAGATCGGCGCCTTGCCCGCACCCTCAGGGCAGGAACTCAATGCGACGGTGACGGCGCAGTCCCGGTTGCGCACGCCCGAACAGTTCGAAAACATCATTCTGCGCGCCAACAATGCGGGCTCCAAGGTCTTGCTCAAAGATGTCGCCCGTGTGGAGCTGGGCAACGAAAGCTACAGCATCGTTACCCGCCTCAATGGCCACCCGGCATCTGGTCTGGCTGTTCAGCTCGCGCCGGGCAGCAATGCATTGTCCACTGCCGAAGCCGTCAAGTCGCTGGCCACGAGCCTGAGTCGGGGCATGCCCGCCGGCTACAAGCTTTCCTTCCCGCTGGACAATACCGACTTCATCAAGCTCTCGGTGGAGGAGGTGCTCAAGACCCTGGCCGAAGCGATGGTGCTGGTCGTACTGGTCATGTATATCTTCCTGCAGAACTGGCGTGCAACGATCATCCCGGTGATCTCCATCCCGGTCGTGCTGCTGGGCACCTTCGGCGTGCTTTGGCTGGCAGGCTACTCCATCAACACGCTCACGCTGTTCGGGATCGTGTTGTCCATTGGTCTGCTGGTGGACGACACCATCGTGGTGGTGGAGAACGTCGAGCGGCTGATGCAGGAAAAGGGGTTGTCGGCACGCGATGCCACCATCGAGTCGATGCACGAGATCAACGGTGCGCTGATTGGTATCGGTGTGGTGCTGGCCGCCGTGTTTTTGCCTATGGCGTTTTTTGGGGGCTCCACCGGCATCATCTATCAGCAGTTTTCCATCACCATCGTCACCTCGGTCGTGTTGTCGGTGATCGTGGCGCTCATCCTCACGCCAGCCTTGTGCGCCGTCATGCTCAAACCGCACGCTCATGGCGAACGGCGGGGCTTCTTCGGGTGGTTCAACCGCACGTTCGACAAGAATCTGCATCGCTACGAACGTTCCGTGGCCGGCATCCTGAAGCGACCGCTACGCTTCATGCTGATCTACGCTGCGCTTGGCGTCGTGCTGCTGGTGCTGTTCCAACGTTTGCCGACCGGGTTCCTGCCTTCGGAAGATCAAGGCGCCAATCTGGTCCAGTTCACGCTGCCCGTGGGTGCTTCACAAGCGCGCACGCTGGAAGTCGCCAAGGACATCGAGCGTGCTTATCTGGAGGATGAGAAGGCCAACACGAACGCGATTTTCTCGATCGTCGGTTTCGGGTTGGGCGGAAGCGGTCAAAACACGGGCCTGGCGTTCGTGTCGCTTAAAAACTGGGCAGAACGTGACGGCGTGGAGAATCGCGCAGACTCCATCTCCAACCGATTGATGGCTCGCTTTGCGACGGCCAGAGACGCGCAGATCTTTGCGTTGACCCCGCCTGCCATTCAGGGGCTGGGGCAATCGGGCGGCTTCTCGTTTCAGTTGCAGGCCTCACCAGGTACGAGCCGTGCCCAGTTGCTGCAACGGCGCAATCAATTGCTGGGCCTGGCCGCTCAGGAGGGCACGCTGGCTGCCGTTCGGCCGGGTGGCCTGGAAGAAACACCGCAATTGAAGATCGACATCGACCAGAGCAAGGCGGTGGCCAGCGGTCTGTCGCTCAGCGACGTGGCCTCGACGCTGACCTCGGCATGGGGTAGTACCTATGTCAACGATTTCATCGACCGCGAACGCGTCAAGCGCGTGTACATGCAGGGCGACGGGCAGTTCCGTTCAAAGCCTGAGGATCTGGATCGTTGGCACGTGCGCAATGACGCGGGCGAAATGACCCCGTTCTCGGCATTTGCCACCTCACACTGGGAGCGCGGGCCCGATAGTCTTGAACGGTTCAACGGCCTGGCATCCTATCTGATCCAGGGGCAGGGCGCGCCTGGCGTCAGCTCAGGCGCTGCGATGGACACGATCGAAGCCGTCGCTGGCAAGCTTGATGCCGGCATGACCTATGAATGGAGCGATCTGTCCTACCAGGAGCGCCTGTCCAGCGGGCAAGCCGTATGGTTGTATGCGGTATCGATTCTCGTGGTGTTTCTGTGTCTGGCGGCGTTATATGAAAGCTGGTCGATTCCGTTGTCGGTGCTGCTGGTGATTCCCCTGGGTGTTGTCGGTGCACTGGCTGCAGCAAGCTTGCGTGGCCTGGAAAACGACATTTATTTCCAGGTGGCGTTGGTGACGACCATCGGGCTGGCCGCGCGCAATGCGATTCTCATCGTGGAGTTCGCTGAAGCGGCAGAGCGTCGCGGTGCAACGCTGTGGGACGCTGCGATCGAAGGTGCGCGGCTGCGGCTGCGCCCGATTCTGATGACCTCCCTGGCCTTCATCGCGGGCGTGATGCCCCTTGCGCTGTCCAGCGGGGCCGGCGCGAACAGCCGGATTGCCATTGGCACGGGCGTGATCGGCGGCACGCTAACTGCGACGGTACTGGCCGTCTTCTTCATTCCGCTGTTCTTCGTGCTGGTGCGAAAAATTGCCTTGCGTGGTCGAACAGCAGCACCGGTACAGCCGAAAAAGCAGGTCCAGCCATGAAGCCATTGCTCTATCTGATTGCCTGCGTGACCCTGGGCGGCTGCACGCTGGATCCGAACTTCACTCGACCTGAGCCGCCCGTGCCGGCGCAGTGGCCGGTGGGCGGCGCATATGGCCAACGCGCGCAGTCGCTGGGGGCGTCCGAAAATGTAGCAGCAACCGGGGGTAGTGCAACGCCGTCCGAGATGGTGGCGCAGCCAGTCGCCTGGCAGGAATTCGTGCGGGATGCACGACTGAAGCAGGTGATTGATCTCGCCCTTTCCAATAACCGCGATATCCGCCGTGCCATCGCCAATATCGAGTCGGCACGGGCACAGTACCGCATCGAACGTTCTGCTCTGGTCCCTGCCGTGAGCGCGGGCGGCGATTATTCCCGCTCTCGAAGCAACGTCGCCTTTGGCGCGGAAAACACTTCTGTAGTGAGCAGCGCCTATTCGGTTTCTGCAGGGCTTAGCGCCTATGAGATCGATTTCTTCGGTCGCGTGCGCAGCCTGTCCCGGGCGGCGCTTGAGCAATACCTGGCGACCGAGGAGGCCGGACGCACCACCCGCGCCACCGTTGTCGCCGAAGTCTCGAATGCCTACATCCAGCTGGCCAGTGATCGGGCGCTGCTGGAAGTTTCGTTGCAGACTCAGGAAAGTGCACAGAAAAGTATTGATCTGATCCGTGCTCGACTCTCGGTCGGCATCGCCAGTCGCACCGAGTTGCGACAGGCTGAAACGATCTTCAACCAGGCGCGCGCCGACGTTGCCAATTACCGAACGCTGATCGAGCAGGATCGCAATGCGCTGCAGTTGCTGGTAGGTGAGCAGGTGCGCGACGATCTGATACCTAATTCGCTCACACCGGAAAGCATGTTCTTCCATGACGTCCCTGCCGGGATGTCCTCGGCCATTCTGCTCGAGCGCCCGGATGTCGTCCAGGCCGAACATACCCTGCGCGCCGCCAACGCCAATATTGGTGCCGCTCGGGCAGCGTTTTTCCCTAGGATCAGCCTGACCGCATCGGGTGGCTGGAGCAGCAACGAATTGTCTTCGCTGTTCTCCTCAGGTAGCCGGACCTGGTCGTTCGCGCCGTCGATCAGCCTGCCCATATTCGATGGTGGATACAATCGCGCCAATCTGGCCTACTCCCAAGCGCAGCGCGACGCCATGCTGGCCGACTATGAACTTGCCATCCAGACAGGCTTCAAGGAAGTGGCTGATGCGCTTGCACGCTCAGGCACCATCGACGAGCAGCGCAACGCCCAGCGTGCCCTTTACGAGGCGGCGCTGGATACCTACGGACTGACCGAGGCCAAGTATCGCCGAGGCATCGGTGGATTCCTCGATGCGCTCGACGCACAGCGCACGCTCTATTCTGCGCGTCAGTCGTATCTGACCACCTTGCAAACGGCGCTGGAAAATCAGGTGGCGCTGTATCGTGCGCTCGGCGGAGGTGTGTAAGGACGCCGCATGATCGGCATCGTGCCGTGTGTTTGAGCTGCAGGGATGGCGCTCATGCAAGAGACAGCGCCGCCTCAATGACTTTAAGATCCTGATCGAGCTGTATGCGCATGACGCGAAGCAGCTCCTGCGCGTTCAGCGATAGTGGCGTGCCGGGCCGAAAGACCAACATGGATCGAAACGTCACATCAATGGACAGGCGTTTGATGCGCAAACCTCGCCCAATGTAATCCAGAGCCGTAATGGGGTGAATCATGCCGATTCCCAGTCCATGCATCGCGAACTCGCACACGGAATACGCGTAGGGTGTTTCCAGGATCGGGCGCAGTGTGTGGCCGCGCTCTGCCAGCGCTGTCTCCAGCCGACGACGACTGGCATCTTCCGGATTCAGGGCGAGAAAGGCGTGCTGGGTCAGATCTTCCGGCTGGATGATCGTTTTTTTCACCAGTGGGTGCTGGGCGTGCATGACGACCACGCCAGGGATCTGCACGAAGTCGGAATGCTCAAGTCCGACCACGGAAATTTCGTCAGCCATCAGGCCAAAATCAAGTTGTCCGGCGCTGACCTGTTGAAGCACTTCGCGAGAGCTCATGATCTGAAACGACAGTTGAATGCGGCGCGACTCGAGGTCGAATGCCGAGATGGCTCGCGGCATGAAGCCTGCGCCCAGTGCAGGCAGGCAGCCAATAGCAAGACGCCCCACGCCAAAGGATTTCAGACTGCGGATGCGGTGCTCGATGAGTTCGAATCCGGCAAAGCATCGATCGACCTCAATAAGCAACGCGTGCGCCTCTTGCGTGGGCACCAGTCGACTGCGTACGCGCTCAAATAGCCGCAGCTCGGCATCGGTCTCCAGACGACGTACAGCCTGACTGACTGCGGGCTGTGAAATGCCCAGCAACACGGCCGCCTTGCTGGTGGTGCCCGCACGCATAACCGCTCGGAATATCTGGATATCGCGCATTTCCATGTATAAGCACCGGTTATTGATTAAGTCGATCTGATTGTTGAAATGATAGTCCAAAGCGCACAAACTTCGACACATTCCTCATATTCAAAACCGTCAGGTAGCCCGAATGAGCGCTTTTCACTCGTCACCCCCCTCGTTGAAACGTCCGTTCGGCAGTTTGTCTCCGCCGGTGTGGCGTGCGTCTACCGTGGTGTTCGATAGCCTGCAGGCGTTCGTGGACCGAAAGCATCGTCAGCCCGATGGCTTCAGCTACGGCGTGACAGGCACACCCACCAGTCGCGAGCTCGAAGACAGAATCGCGGCGCTCGAAGGCGCGAACCATTGCGTCATCGCGCCATCGGGTGCGGCGGCCCTCATGACTTGCGTGATGGGGTTCGTGCGCGGTGGCGATCATTTGCTCGTGTCGGCGGCCTGTTATGGCTCGCTGCAGGCATTCTGCGAAAACTGGTTGGCCAGGATGGGGGTGGAAATCGAGCTTTACGCACCCTCCATCGGCGCTGACATCGTCCAACAGCTGCGTCCCAATACCCGAATGATCTGCATCGAAGCACCAGGCTCCAATTCCATGGAGATGTGCGACGTTCCAGCGATTGCGGCCGCGGCGCGCTCGCGAGGCGTGCTGACGATGATGGACAACACCTGGGCCAGCCCGCTGGGCTTTCAGCCCTTGGCACATGGCGTGGATTTCAGCGTCGAGGCGGCCACCAAGTTCTTTGGTGGGCACTCTGATGTGCTGATGGGAGCCATCAGCATGAACGATCCGCAGCACTATGCAGTGCTGCGTGACGCACAGAGCACGTTGGGGCAACAGGTCAGCCCGGACGATTGCTTTTTGGTGTTGCGCGGACTGGAGACGTATCCGCTGCGGTGGCAGGCCCAGGGCGACTCGACGCTGGCGGTTGCCCAGTGGTTGCAGGGCCAGCCTCAAGTCAAGCGACTGCTCTATCCGGCGCTTGAGACCGACCCGGGCCACGCACTCTGGAAACGCGACTTCCGTACAAACGGATGCTTGTTTTCCATGCAGCTCAACCCTGCGAGCGATGAGGCCTTCAAGCGCTTCTTCGATGCGCTGGAACACATTGCCATCGGTGCAAGCTGGGGAGGTGTCCACAGCCTGGCCGCCTTTTACCCCGCACAGCTTCAGGCCTCGCGCCAATTTTCGATTACCGACCAGCCTCTGGTGAGACTTGCCATAGGACTCGAGAATATCGACCTGATCAAGCAGGACCTGGAGCGCGGCCTCGCTGCGTTTTCCAGTGAAGCAGCCTAGCAGTCGCACCCGCTCATGCCGCAACGACGGCAGGCATCTGTCCACTGCCCCACCGGGCAACGATATACAACACGACAAGGGAAAAACAATGCACACACCCATTTTGAGTTCAAGGCGCTTGCTCGCAGCCCTGCTGGCGGTTGCGGCCACCGCTCTGGGGACGCTCAGCGCACCGACGGCTCAGGCAGCCAGCACACGCGACACCATCACAAAAAGTCAGACCTTGACGATCGGCATACATAACCGGGCGCCATGGGGTTTTCGAAGCGAGTCGGGTCAGGCAACCGGCTTTCATCCTGACGTCGTGCGGGCCGCCTTCGAACGCATGGGTGTGAAAAACATCAACTTCGTCATTACAGAGTTTGGCGCATTGATTCCGGGTCTCAATGCTGGCCGCTTCGACATGGTGGCATCTGGCATTGCGATCACGCCAGAGCGCTGCAACGCCGTGATTTTCAGTGAACCGGACCTGGCGGTGGGTGATAGCTTGATCGTCAAGGCTGGCAATCCGCTAAAACTGCACAGCTATGCTGACATCATCGCCAATCCCAAGGCGCGCCTGACCGGTGGGCGCGGCACGTTGAACTCAAAAAATGCCATTGATGCCGGGGTGCCCGCCAGCCAGCTCACCTACCTTGGCGATGCTCAAGCCATGCTTTCGGCCATCATGGCTGACCGTGTGGACGCTGCAACGCTTTCCGCGCCCAGTGTGGTGGGTCTGCTTGCCGATCCCAAACTCAAGGGGGTCGAACGTGCGACACCGTTCACAGGGTTGATTCGCAAGGGCGTGCCAGCATCCATGTATACGGCGATCGCCTTTCGTGCCGAAGACACGGATCTGCGTGAGGCCTATAACGAGCAGTTGAGCAAGCTCAAGGCAGACGGGACGGTAGTCAAACTCATGAAGCAATATGGGTTCACCGACGAGGACGCGGTTCCCCAGGCCGTCACCACAGCCAAAGTGTGTGCCGGCGAGTACTGATCGGCTTCGATAACGGATCACATCACCATGGAAATTGCCGGCATTCTGGCCGGCATCCTTGAAGGATTTCGCGTTACGGCGCTGGTTACCTTCTACGGGATGCTTTGGGCAGTACCCTTTGCGCTGATCGCCGGGGTCCTGCAGTATTTCACGCAAGGGGTCTCACGATTCGCCGTGACCTGCGTGATCGAGTTCTGGCGCAGTTCCCCAGTGCTCATTTTGCTTTTCGTGCTGTATTACTCGCTGCCCAGTTTCGGCATCCGTCTATCGAGCATGACGGTGGGTGCGATGGCGCTGGGGCTGAACATTGGCGGCTATGGCAGCCAGGCGGTGCGCGCAGCGCTGCAGTCGCTGGATCGTGGGCAGGTGGAGGCAGGACGCGCGCTGGGGCTACACCGGCTGCACATTCTCGCGCTGATCGAATTGCCTCAAGCTGCTGCGGCAATGATGCCCACCTTCGTCAATCAGTTCATCCAGCTGGTGAAGGGAACAGCCATCGTCTCGCTCATCACGCTCACTGACATGACATTTCGTGCCAAGCAGATCGCCGAGCTGCAATACAACCCGGTCGGCGTCTACACCTCACTCATGTTGGCCTACCTGATCGTGTGCTATCCGGCGACGCTTTTTGGCCGTTATCTGGAGCGCCGTGTGCACATCGAGCAAAGGGGGAATCGTGAAATTTAGCCTCGATTTTGCACTGTCGGTTGTTCCTGTCATTCTGTCAGGACTGTTCACCACTTTGTGGATCACAGTTGCCGCTTGCCTGGGCGCCACAGTGCTCGGATTCACGTTCGAGATACTCAGGCGCAGCAACCGCTGGCTGGGGTATGGCATGCGGTTTCTGATCGACGTGATCCGCTCCACGCCAGTGTTGGTTCAGCTCTATTTCCTTTATTTCGTCATGCCGTTCTACGGTGTGACCTTATCCGCTGTGATGGCCGGTGTGCTGGGACTGAGCGTCTACTACAGCGGTTATCTCGCTGAAGTATTCAAGGGTGGAATCGACAGCATCGATACCGGGCAGTTCGAAGCCGGCAAGGCGTTGGGCCTGACACGCTTTGACGTAGTGTTTCGGATAGTCGCGCCGCAGATGCTGCGTAATGTTGTGGCGCCCATGGGAAACTATTTTGTGTCGGCGCTCAAGGCGACACCTTATCTGGCCGTCATCGCCGTGCCGGAAATGCTGGGCATTGCCCTGGAGGTCGGCGCGAACTCCTTCAGATACGCTGAGCCCATGATTGCGGTCGGCATCATTTTCCTCATTCTCGCCGTAGGCATCAACCAGCTCGT
>JBAZPE010000033.1:0-9897 GCA_041648375.1 Burkholderiaceae bacterium
GCGGGCGCTCGGCCCACGCAACCGCATCAATACACGCCCACCGAATGCCGGGCCACAAAGTGTCCTGGCCCCACTTCGACCAGCGGCTTGACCAGCGGCTCGTCACCCACTGCGCGCAACGGGCTGGGAATCTCGTCCACGAGCAGGCTGCGCTCGCGATGTCGGCGTTGCGGATCTGCAATCGGTACAGCAGCCATCAGCATCTTGGTATACGGATGCTGCGGGTTCTCGAAGATCGCACGCCGGGGACCGATTTCCACGATCTGCCCCAGATACATCACCGCGACACGATGGCTGACCCGTTCGACCACGGCCATGTCGTGCGAGATGAACAGCAGCGCCACGCCAAGCTCGCGCTGAAGATCAAGCAGCAAGTTCACGATCTGCGCCTGGATGGAAACATCCAGCGCCGAGACCGATTCGTCGGCAATCACCACTTTGGGGTTCAACGCCAGTGCACGTGCAATGCAAATGCGTTGACGCTGCCCGCCTGAAAATTCGTGCGGATAGCGATCGGCCATTTCGGGGGCCAGGCCGCATTTGTCCATCAACCAGCGCACGCGCTCCTGCACGGCCTTGCCCTGCACCGTGCCGTGGATAAGCATGGGCTCACGGATAGAGTAGCCCACTGTCATGCGTGGGTTCAGCGAGCCGAAGGGGTCCTGGAAGATGAACTGGATGTGCTGGCGCAGCGTCTGCATGGCGGCGCCACGCAGGGCACCGATGTCGCGACCATCGAACTCGATGCTGCCGCCCTGGCTTTTGACCAGTTGCAGCAAAGACCGGCCTGTGGTGGTCTTGCCGCAACCAGATTCGCCTACCAGCGCCAGGGTCTCACCGGGGTAGAGATCGAAGTTCACATGTTCGACTGCGTGCACGCGCTTGGTCACGCGACCGAACACGCCGCCGGGAATGTCGAAACGGGTGACCAGATCGTTTACGCGCAGCACCGGGCCCGCATCGCGCCTGACGGTGCTGGGCAAGGCGACGGCTGCGGGCATAGCCGGTTGCGTGCCAGCACCCGTGCTCAGCAGCGGAAACGGCGCAGGCTCATCGGTGCCGTTCATGGCGCCGAGTCTGGGAACGGCAGCCAGCAACGCACGCGTGTAGACATGCCGGGGATGCGCGAAGATTTCGTCGGCGCCGCCCTCTTCCACCTTATCGCCGCGATACATGACCAGCACGCGATCGGCCACTTCCGCCACCACACCCATGTCGTGCGTGATGAAGATCACGCCCATGTCCATCTCTTGCTGCAGTTGACGGATCAATTGCAGGATCTGGGCCTGGATCGTGACGTCCAGCGCGGTCGTGGGCTCGTCGGCAATCAGCAGCTGTGGCTTGCAGGCCAGCGCCATCGCGATCATCACGCGTTGGCGCATGCCGCCCGAGAGCTGATGCGGATAACGATCGAGGATGGTGCGTGCCTCGGGGATGCGCACGCGTTCGAGCATGCGCAGGGTTTCCGCCCGCGCCTGTGCGGCGTCCATGCCCTGGTGCAGGCGCAATGTTTCCGCGATCTGAACGCCTGCCGTGAAGCTGGGGTTCAGCGAGGTCATCGGCTCCTGGAAAATGATGGCCACATCGGCGCCCCGCACGCGTTCAAGCGTGGTGTCGGAGGCGGCAGTCATGTCCAGCATCTCGCCGCTGCGGCGGCGCAAATGAATGCGCCCATTGGTGATGGTGCCACCGCCATATTCCACCAGCCGCATCAGCGCCAGCGAGGTGACCGATTTGCCGGACCCCGACTCGCCCACGATGGCCAGTGTTTCGCCACGGTCCACATGAAAGGAGACATCGCGCACGGCCTGAACCACGCGCCCATTGCTGCGAAAGTCCACGCTCAGGTTGTCGACCTGAACGATGCGACGGTTATCGATAGTAGTCATGGCGGTCAGCGATCCTGGCGCGGGTCGAGCGCGTCGCGCAAGCCGTCACCCAACAAATTGAATCCCAGTACGACCAGGAAAATGGCGGAACCCGGGAAGATGGACATCCAGGGGGCCTGCGTCATGAAGTTCTTGGCGGTGTTCAGCATCGAGCCCCACGACGGATTCGGCGGCTGCAGACCCAGGCCCAGGAACGACAGGCTGGCCTCGGCAATGATGGCCGTGGCGATGGTGATGGTGGCCTGCACGATCAGCGGCGGCACGACGTTGGGCAGCACATGCATGATGATGATGCGCGTGTCCGACGCACCGAGCGCACGCGCGCTCTGCACGAAGTCCTCATTTTTGACCGACAGCACCTGTCCGCGCGTGAGCCGTATGAATTTCGGTGCGGCCGACACACCGATGGCGACCATCGCATTGATCAGGCTGGGCCCCAGAAAGGCGGCCAATGCAATGGCCAGAATCAGAAACGGGATGGCCAGCAGTGCTTCGGTGAAACGCGAGATCGCGCTGTCGGTCCAGCCGCCGAAGTAGCCCGCCATCAAGCCGAAAGGCACGCCCACGGCCAAGGCGATGACGACCGAGACCAGGCCCACCAGCAGCGACGCCCGCGCGCCATAGACCAGACGGCTGAAGACATCTCGCCCGAGCTCGTCGGTCCCCAGCCAGTGCGCCATGGAAGGCGCTTTGCGAATCGTGGTGAAGCTGGTGTCGAAGGGACCGTGCGTGGCGATCAACGGCGCCAGGATGGCCAGCAGCACGAAAAGCAGGACCAGGCCTGCACCGGCCATGGCGATGCGGTTGTGTTTGAATTTGTTCCAGGCGCGATGCTTGTTGCGAGGCGCAACGGGCATCGGGGCGGCTTGGGATACGGTCATGAGTGCCTCAGCCGGGGATTGACAAGAATGTAGAGCACGTCGGCCAGCAGGTTCATGACGATGAATCCGACGGCGACACACAGCACCACGCCCTGCACGACGGCGTAGTCACGGTTGAACACCGCATCGACCACCAGTTTTCCGAAACCGGGAATGGTGAAGACCTGTTCGGTCAGCACGGCGCCAGCCAGCAGTTCGCCGAACAGCAATGTCACCAGCGTCACGATCGGCATCAGGGCGTTTCGCAAGGCGTGGCGAAGAATCACCCCCCGTGCAGACACCCCTTTGGCGCGCGCCGTGCGCACATAGTCGGCGTTCAATGCTTCGAGCATGGCTGAACGGGTGTGCCGCATGAGGTAGGCTGCCAGCGCCGTGGACAGCACCAGGGCCGGCATCAGCATGGTCTTCATCGACAGCCAGAAATCTTCGGAAGGCGAGACATAGCCCGATGCCGGTAGCAGCCGCCATTGCACCGACACCACCATGATCAGAATGATGCCCAGCCAGAAGTTCGGGATGGACATGCCCGATAACGCCGCGATGTTGGCACCATACTCGATCGGCTTGCCTTTTTTCACCGCCGCGAGAATACCCATGGGTATGCCGACAATCAGGGCGAAGAACATGGCCATGGCAGCCAGTTGCAGGGTAACGGGGAGTTTTTGTGCAATCAGCGTGGTGACCGGAACGTCGGTACGCAGCGAGCGCCCGAGATCACCGGTGGCCACTTGCTTGACCCACGCGAAATACTGAACCGGCAAAGGATCGTTCAGTCGATATTTGTCACGCAGGTAGTCCAGCACGGCGGGGTCGCGCTCTTCGCCCGCAAGGGTGAGGACCGGATCGCCGGGCAGAAGTTTCTGCAGGCTGAAGACGATCATCGACACCAGGATCAGGGTCGGGATCGCCACCAGCATGCGACGCAGGATGAGGATGAACATGCTTATTACTTGGTTGCGAACGTGACGTTCTTCAGTCGGATCATGCCGTCAGGATAGGGCACGAAGCCCTGAACTTTCTTCTGCAGGGCGAACGGCCAGGGTTGGTAGTAGAGGTAGACATCGGCGGCATCTTTGTGCAGCAGTTCCTGCGCCTTGTCGTAGAGCGCCTTGCGACGCGCGACATCGGGCACGGTGCGCGCCTCGTCGAGCAGCTTGTCGACTTCCGGGTTGCAGTAGCGTCCGTCGTTTTGCGAACCCTTGCACGACAGGAACTGATAGACGTTGCCATCGGGATCGGTGCGCCCGGACCAGCCGCGCATGGCAACCTCGAAGTTGCCTCCCCGCATCTGCGACAGCATGGCGGCATAGTCGGTGGGGCGCAGGCTCAACTGAATGCCCGACTCTGCGGCCATGGCCTGGAGCATTTCCGCAATGGCAGCCGTTGTCGTGTTGTTGCCAAAGACCAGCTCTGCCTTGACCTCGGTCTGACCGGCTTCCTTGAGCAAGGCGCGCGCGGCTTTCACATCGCGTTTGCCTGGTGCAAATTTCTTATCGAAGAACGGGCTGGCCGGCGGGAAGGCCTGACCGGCGGGTTCGAAAATACCGCCACCCACCACCTCGTTGATCGCATCACGGTCGATCGACAGATCGAGCGCGCGACGCACGCGTGCATCGTTGAACGGGTTGGCTTTTGCCCGATCGCCGTTCTGATGGTTGAACAACAGTTCCTGATAGCCCAGACCGGCGATGTTGGCGAAGGTCAGACGCGTGTCTTTCTTGACCTCGGCCACATCGGCAGGGTTGAGGCGTTCCAGAATATCCAGGCCACCGGCGCGCAGGTTCGACAGCCGCACGGTCGTGTCGGGAATGGGAAGGAACACCAAGCGGTTGAAATGATAGGCCTTGGCGTCGTAGTACTTGTCGAACTTGTCCAGCACGATGCGGTCGTTCTGCACCCGCTCGACGAATTTGTAGGGGCCGGCACACACCGGGTTGCGGCCCACGGCGTTGACGTCATCACCGGCGAAAGACTGCGGCGACAGCATCATGCCAGCGCGGTCGGTCAGTTGCGAGAGCAGCGTGGCATCGGGTTGCTTGAGCGTGAGCACCAGCGTCGTGGCGTCGGGTGCCTCGATGGACTTGATCGAACTGAGCTCCGTTTTGCGGAAACTGTCGGGCAAGGTCATGGCACGCTGCAGGTTCGCTTGCGCTGCCGCTGCGTCGAAATGGCTGCCGTCGTGGAAGGTGACATCGTCACGCAACTTGAACGTCAGGACCGTGCTGTCGGCATTCCACTGCCACGAGGTAGCCAGTTGCGGCACGATGTTCAGTGTGGGATCGAGGTCGACCAGTTTGTCGCACATCGAGGTGAACACGATCCGACCCACATAGGTGCGGGCGCGATGCGGATCCAGCACATCGGGGTCTTCCTGCAATCCGACGCGCAACTGCTGGGCGCTGGCGGTGCCCGCAGCGCAAGCCATCATCACCAGTGCTGCGGTGAAAGTCTTCGTGAGGCGTTTCATGGTTCTTCCTTGTAGAGGTTCCGGCGATACATCAGCAGTTGATCAAGCGGGTGAGGCCACGCTCAAGCGCCTGCACACTTAACGGCCAATCGCATAGGCCTGCATCAGACGTGGCGTGGCACCCGCATGCATAAGACCGTCTTCGTCCAGCGTGGCAGCCGTCACGCGGCCGATCGTCCACTCGGGCAACACTTCAAGCACATGACCGCGCGCACGCAGATCATCGATCACGTCCTGACCGAACGAGGCTTCCACAGCCAGATGGCCGGGTTTGCGATCGCGCGGATAGAACGAGGTCGGGAAATGCATGGTGTGCGAGTTGGGCAGATCCAGCGCTTCCTGCAGATTCAGGCCGTGGTGCACATGGCGCAGGAACAGCAGCAGTTGCCATTGCTCCTGCTGGTCGCCACCAGGCGTGCCGAACACCATGTAGGGCTTGCCATGACGCAAGGCCAGCGATGGCGTGAGCGTGGTGCGCGGGCGCTTGTTGGGCGCCAGCGTGCACGGCAGATCAGGCTCGAGCCAGAACATTTGTGCACGCGTGTTCAACGGGAAACCCAGTTCGGGGATAACGGGCGAAGATTGAAACCATCCCCCTGAAGGCGTGGCCGAGACCATGTTGCCCCAGCGATCGATGACATCGACGTGCGTCGTGTCGCCCCGTTTGGCCGACGCCCGCATGTCGGCCATGGTGGTTCGCTGGAAGCCGCACCCACTGCAGTGACGCGCGAGAGCCGATCGAGCGTGCGTGTGACATGGGCCACCTGGTCCTCGAAGCCGGGGACGGTGCCAGGGCGCAATTCGTGCGAGGCCTGCTCGCTGATCAGGGCGCGACGCGCCGCGTTGTATTCGGGCGAGAGCAGATGGTCCAGTGGCACCGACACCATGTTCGGGTCGCCGTAATAGACCTCGCGATCAGCAAACGCGAGCTTCATGGCCTCGGTCACGGTGTGAATGAAGTCCGCACCCGAGTGCGCCATGCCCTGAACGTCGATGCCGTCCAATAGCGCCAGCGTTTGCAGAAAAACCGGGCCCTGGCTCCAGGCACCGGCTTTGGCCACGGTGTAGTCGCCATACTGGAACGTGAGCGGCGCTTCGTAGGTGGCCGACCAGCTTGCCATGTCGGCGGCCGTGAGCACGCCGCGATGAGGGGTGCCGCTCTCGTCCATGACATCGGTGTGGCAGCAGAAGCGCTCGATGGCCTCGGCCACGAAACCGCGATAGAAGGCGTCACGCGCGGCATCGATCTGCTGCACGCGGTCGCTGCCGGCCTGCTCGGCTTCCTTCAGCAGGCGCCGCCATGTATTGGCCAGTGCAGGATTGCGAAACAGCTTGCGCGCTTGTGGCACCTCACCACCAGGCAGATACACAGCGGCCGTGGTGGGCCAGTGCTTTTCGAAAAAAGGCTTGAGGGTGGCGATCGTGTCGGCAATGCGCGGCATCAGCGCGTGGCCGCTTTCAGCGTAGAAGATCGCGGGTTCCAGCACCTCTCGCACCGTCATGGAACCGTGATCGCGCAGCATCAACATCCAGGCGTCGAACGCGCCCGGCACGACCGCGGGCAGCAGGCCGTTGCCCGGAATCAGGTCCAGACCCAGCCCGCGAAAGCGTTCGAGCGTGGCCGCAGCAGGCGTGGACCCCTGGCCGCAGATCACTTCCGTTCGACCGGTTTTGGTCGAGTGGAAAATGATGGGCACTTCACCTGCAGGCCCCACCAGATGGGGTTCCACGACATGCAGCACGAAACCTGCGGCGACCGCGGCATCGAAGGCGTTGCCGCCACGCTCGAGCATGGCCATGCCGCTTGCGCTGGCCAGCCAGTGGGTCGAGGTGACGACTCCGAAAGTACCCGTGATTTCGGGACGCGTCGTGAACATGGGCATGGTGGATCAACCTTGGCAAACAGAGGGAACAGCCATCGAACGTCAACCGCCAGTCGTTACTTGGCCAGTGTCACACCCTTGAGCCGGATCAGGCCGTCGGGATAGGCCACGAAACCAGACAGCTTCTTGCTGTGGCTGAAGGTCCAGGGCAGGTAGTACAGATAGACCGTCGGGCGCTCTTCCTGCACCTTTTTCATGGCCTGGGCATAGAGATCCTTACGCTTGGCTTCGTTGCTTTCGGCGCGGGCTGCGTTGAGCAGACGATCCATTTCCGGATCGCAGAACTTGCCGTCGTTCAAATTGCCGGTGCAGGTCAGATATTGGTGCACGTTGCCGCTAGGATCAACACGGCCGGACCAGCCGGTCTGCGCCACTTCGAAATCACCCTTGGGCAAGGCGCCCTGGAGCGATGCAAACTCCAGCGGACGCAGCGAGATATCAAACCCGGCCTCGGCACCCATGGCCTGGATCAGCTCATACACCTGCTGCATCGTGGTGTTGTTGCCGTAGGTGATTTCGAGCTTGACGCGGTCGTGACCCGCTTCCTTCAGCAAGGCTTTTGCGCGCTTGACGTCGCGACCCGCACGTTCGATCGATTTGTCATAGGCGAAGCTGGCAGGCGGAAACGGCTGGAAGGCCGGTTGAAACAGGCCTTCGCCGACCACCTGGTTGATCACGTCGCGATCCACGGCCAGTTCCAGGGCCTGGCGCACGCGCTTGTCTTTCAGGGCGGCGTTCACACGCGAGCCATTGTTCAGGTTGATCGACATGGACTGAAAGCCCGTACCGGTGACCGGCGCGAACACCAGATTGCCATCGCCCTGCACCGTCTTGGCGTCGCTGGGCGCAATGCGCTCGGCAATATCCAGGCCACCTGCACGCAAGTTGTTCAGGCGCACCGTGGCATCGGGAATCGGCGTGAAGACCAGACGGTCGAAGTGGTAGTTGGCGGCATCCCAGTACTTATCGAATTTTGTCAGCACGATGCGATCGTTCTGCACACGTTCGACGAACTTGTAGGGGCCGGCACACACGGGCTTGGCACCCGGGTTCTGATCGAAGGTCTTGGGCGAGAGCACCATGCCTGCGCGGTCGGAGAGCTGCGAGAGCAAGGACGCATCAGGTTCCTTGAGGTGCACGACAACGGTCTGCGCATCGGGTGCATCGACACTGGCCACGGTGGCCAGTTCGCTCTTGCGGTTGCTGTCGGGCAGTGTCATGCCGCGTTCGAGGTTGGCTTTCACCGAGGCAGCGTCGACCGGTTCACCGTCGTGATAAACGGCGCCCTTGCGCAGGGTAAAGGTGAGCGTCTTGCCGTCTTCGCTGGTGACCCACGACTCGGCCAGTTGCGGCACGATCTTGAGATCCGGGGTGATGTCGACCAGCCTGTCGCACATGGACGCGAAGACGATGCGGCCCACGAAAGTGCGAGCCCTTGCGGGATCGAGCACATCAGGGTCGTCCTGCAGACCAATACGCAAGGTCGATTGCGCAGCGGCTGCGCCGGTTGTCAACAAGGCGGCGGCCGCCAAAGCCATACAGATTTTACGCATGATGTTTCCGGTTGAACGCAATTGCGCCGCACGGAGGTATCCGTTGCGGCGCCAGCGCCAATTGAACCACATTTGCGATGACCACCCGTATCCGGGAAACCCCTCGCGGGGCCCAAGCCCCCTGTGAACGTGGTCAAATAAGGGCATCGGCCACGTTATTGGCGGCCAACGCCTACAAGACAGGATCTTTCACCATGCCTTCTTTTGACATCGTCTCCGAAGTCGACAAACACGAGCTGTCCAACGCAGTGGACCAGGCCAGCCGCGAGCTGACCAATCGGTTCGACTTCAAGGGCACCGACGCCAAATTCGAACTCGACGGGTTCGTTGTGACGCAGAGCGCGCCCAGCGCCTTCCAGTTGACCCAGATGCTGGACATTCTTCGCAGCCGCCTGAGCGCGCGCGGCATCGACGTGCGCTGCATGGACGTCGAAGACCCCAACACCAATCTGGCCGGTGCACGCCAGAAAGTCACGATCAAGCAGGGCATCGAGCAGGCCACCTCCAAGAAACTCATTGCTGCCCTGAAGGCGGCCAAGCTGAAGGTCGAGGCCCAGATCAACGGCGAGAAAGTGCGCGTGACCGGCAAGAAGCGCGATGACCTGCAGGACGCGATCGCGCTGCTGCGCAAGACCGATGTGGATCTTCCGCTGCAGTTCGAGAACTTTCGCGACTGATCAGTAACCGAGCGCGCGATCGACCTGCCCGGCCAACGACTGGCCAGCACGGGCGCGCCGGATGTTTTCGGCCACGTGCGCGGCTGCGGTCGCGGGCACCGTGGCGCTGGCAATATGCGGCGTGACCGTAATGGCCGGATGCTGCCAGAACACGTGCTCGGCGGGCAGCGGTTCTTTGGCGAACACATCCAGCCAGGCACCCGATAGCTGACCGCTTTGCAGGGCATCGATCAGATCGGCCTCGTTCAGATGCTCACCGCGCCCCACGTTGATGACGTATGCCCCGCGCGGCAACGCGTCGAAGGTCTTGCGGCCCAGCACGCCTGCCAGTGCAGGTGTGGCCGGTACCAGACAGACGAGAATATCGCTGTGCGCCAGAAATTCGGCCAGCCCTGCATCGCCGGCATAGCTACGCACGCCCGGCACGTCCTTGGGCGAACGGCTCCAGCCGACGCAGCTCAGACCCATGCCCGTTAACGCGGTGGCACATGCGGTGCCCAGCCCCCCCAGGCCCAAGATGCCCACACGCTTGCCGACCGGTTCAGGT
>JBAZPE010000034.1:0-9843 GCA_041648375.1 Burkholderiaceae bacterium
TCCTGATACTGAGCGGCAACATCGGCCAGCTCAGCGACCCGTCTTTTTACGGCGATCCGCTGGTCGCGCTACTGGAAAAGCCTTACCGACGTGCCGTGTTGATGAGTGCCATCAAATCGATCACGGAATAGATCGACGGGCCACATCGGGCCGCTTGCACGCCACAGACAGGCCCTTTCAAGGATGAGATGAATGATCGACCTGGCACATGTGCGTGCGGACACACCTGCAGCCGCGACGCAAACCTTCCTGAACAGCGCAGGCGCATCGCTGATGCCTCGCCCTGTCGTGTCGGCCATGCACGATTATCTCGATCAGGAAGCGGCCTTCGGCGGCTATGCGGTGCAGACCGCGCACGCAGCGGTGCTCAATGAGGTTTACGACAGTGTCGCGCGCTTGATTCAGGCCAAGCCACAGGAAATCGCGTTGCTGCAAAGCGCCACGGCGGCCTGGCAGATGGCGTTTTATTCCGTGCCGCTCAAGCCGGGCGATGTGGTGCTGTCCTGCGAGGCTGAATATGCCGCGAACTACGTGGCCTTGCTGCAGATCGCGCAACGCAAGGGCATCGAGATTCAGGTCGTGCCCAGCCGGCCCGATACGGGCGAGCTTGATCTGGATGCGTTCGAACGCATGATCACACCGAAGGTGAAGCTCGTGACATTGACGTGGGTGCCCACCAATGGTGGACTGGTCAATCCCGCGGCGCAGGTCGGGCGCGTGGCCCGGGCTCACGGCATCCCCTATCTGCTGGACGCCTGTCAGGCGGTGGGCCAGATGCCGGTGGATGTGCAGGCGCTGGGGTGCGACATGCTGTGTGCCACGGGCCGCAAGTTTTTGCGGGGACCTCGCGGCACCGGCTTTCTGTTCGTGCGTGAAGACTACATGGACACGCTGGTGCCGCACACCGTGGATCACTTTTCTGCAGAATGGACGAGTGCGCGAGCTTATACGCTGCGCGGTGACGCCCGACGCTATGAGACCTGGGAGGCCAACTGCATGGCGCAGCGTGGCCTGGGGGTGGCAGTGGATTATGCCCTGGCGATAGGCATGTCGACGATCGAAGCGAGCTGCCATCGCCTGGGCGCGTACTTGCGTGCCGGGCTGGCCGATATCGATGGCGTGACGGTGCACGACCTGGGTCGCGATCCTTGCGCGATCGTGACCTTCTCGCTTGCCGGTGCGCAGGCCAGCGACATCGCTGCGCGAGCCGCGCAGCGACGTATTGCCTTGAGTGTGTCCTCGCCCATGAGCACGCGGATTGACGCCACGCGCAGACAGTTGCCCGATGTCGTTCGGGCCTCCCCGCATTACTTCAACACGACGGCTGAGCTCGATGTGTTGCTGGATTTCGTGCGTACGTGCAAGGGTGGAGCCTACTTGGCCTGAGGCGATCGGTTCAGTCCTTGGCGACCCGTGGACGATGCTGTTTGATCGCCTCGATCAGGCTGCGCGCACAGGGCGACAGCGAGGCATCGTCGGCATACAGCACATACCGCCTGCGCGTGGCCCAGGCATCACTCAGATGCACGATAGGCAAAGGGTCCTGGCCGCCATGACGCATCGCCACGAATTCGGGCAACAGCCCCACGCCCAGACCCGCTTCCACCATGCGGCATAGCGCTTCGTAACTGGGCGCACTGATGCGCACGGCGAGTTTCTTGCCCGCACGCTTCATCAGATCGCGCAAATGCAGGTCCATGGTGCTGCCAGGATACAAGCCCACGAAGTCGTGTTCGAACGTGGCCTCGAACGCGACCTGTTTCGCCTGCGCGAGTGGGTGTCCGCGTGGGGTCACCAGCACCAGCGGATCAGATCCCAGATCCACGCGCACCAGGCCAGCTGGCGCCTGGGCCGTGGCCACTACGGCGAAGTCGGCCTGCCGGTCGGCCAGCAGACGAACGATGTCGCTGGTCAGGCGGGGCTGCAGATCGACACTGACCTGGGGGCGCCCGAGCAGGAACTCGCCCAGCACATCGGGCATGAAATCGTTGACCAATGCCGTGTTGGCCACCACTCGGATATGGCCGCCCAAGCCATCGAGCAGATTCTCCATGGCGTGGGCCAAGGCATCGATCTGCTGCAGCGCCGTGCGCGCATATTGTGCGAACACCAGCCCGGCCGGCGTGGGGGTCACGCCCTGGTGGCTGCGATACAGCAACTTGATGCGTAGTGATGCCTCGAGATTCTTCAGGCGCGTGCTTGCCGCAGGCGAAGACAGCGAGGTGCGCTCGCCACCCCCGGTAACCGTACCGGATTCGATGGTGTTGAGCACCAGACGCAGATCTGTGAGGTCAAACGACATGGACGCACCAACCTGTAGAAACCGCACGGTCATCCGCCGTGCGAAGTGCGTCTACTTTAACCGCGCGTCAGCTCAGGGTGGCGACTGCCTGGCCCTCTGTGACCTCGTCCTCGACGGCAACCATGATCTCGCCCACGGTGCCATTGCGCTCGGCCTCCACGGGAATCTCCATTTTCATCGACTCTACGGTGATGACCGCAACGCCCGCGGTGACGGTGTCGCCCGCCTTCAGGTGAATGGCGACCACACGACCGCTGACAGGTGATTCAATTTTTGACATGACGTTGTTCTCGATATCGAAAGGGTATGAACGGGTAAACAGGCCGCATCAGGCGCCGGTCAGGGCCGGATGCCGAAGTTCGTCATGCCGGGCTCGCGCAATGGCGCGGCGAGATCGGCAAACTCGCACAACAGGCTGCGCGTGTCGCGCGGGTCGATGATGTCGTCGATGACGAAAGCTTCGGCGCTGCGCATGGGGGAGGTCAGCTTGCGCAGCCGCGCTTCGATTTCGTCGCGGCGCGCCTGTGGGTCTGGCGCAGCGGCGATATCGCTTTTGTAGGCTGCTTCCAGCCCACCCTCAATTGGCAACGAGCCCCAGTTGGCAGAGGGCCAGGCGACGCGGATGTTGTAGCGCCCCTGATGCTGATGCCCGGCTGCGGCCACACCATAGGCCTTGCGCACAATGATGGAGCACCAGGGCACGGTGCTCTGATAGACGGCTGCCAGGGCGCGCACGCCATAGCGCATGGTGCCGGCCTGTTCAGCAGCCAGACCCACCTGAAATCCCGCCACATCGATGAAGTTGACCACCGGCAGATGAAAGGTCTGCGCCATGTCCAGGAAGCGGACGAACTTCTCTGACGTCGCCTTGTCCCAGGTGCCGCCATAGTGATAGGGGTCACTCGCCACGATGGCCACGGGCCAGCCATTCAGTCGTGCCAGACCGGTGACGATGGCGCGCCCCCAGTGGCGGCCGATTTCGAAAAACGAATCCTGATCGACCAGGCATTGAACGATGGGACGGATCTTATAGACCTGTTTCGATTGTCGGGGAATGGCGCCGATCAGCCAGTCATCGCGACGGTCGGGATCATCGGTGACCGGTCCGCGCGGGGGCAGCTCGAAGACGGAGCGTGGCAGATACGACAGAAAGCGTCGGGTGCGTTCGAACGCCTCGGCTTCGCTGTCCACTTCATCGTCCACCACGCCATTGCGCGCGTGAATGTGACTGCCGCCCAGGTCTTCCTTGCTGATGATCTGACCCACCTGGGCCACCACGGGCGGGCCCGCGTTGAACAGCTGTGACGTGCCCTTCACCATCAGCGAGTAGTGGCTGGCCGCCACGCGTGCCGCGCCTTTTCCTGCGACCGAACCCAGCGCCAATCCGACAACCGGCACCGTCATCATGTTCTCGACCACCAGTTGCCACTCGCGCATCATGGGCAGCAGTGTGTGTCCCTTGGTCTCGATGTTCTTGACCGAGCCCCCGCCACCCGTGCCATCGACCAGCCGGATCAGCGGCACACGCAGATCACGCGCCATGCGTTCGCTGGTGGCCAGTTTTTCCGACACGCTCGCGTCGTTGGCACCGCCGCGGATGGTGAAGTCATCGCCCACCACGATCACCGGTCGATCATCGACCTTTGCGCGTCCCATGATCATGTTCGAGGCGACGAAGTCGATCAATACGCCTTGCTCGTCGTATTCGGCAAAGCCGGTCAGGCTGCCGACTTCTCTGAAAGAAGCAGGGTCGACCAGCGCATCGATGCGCTCGCGCACCGTGAGCTTGCCGGCATCTTTGTGACGTTTGACTTTCTCGGGGCCACCCAGGCGGGCGGCCAGCGCTTTGCGACGCTGTATCTCGTCGACTTCAGGCTGCCATGACATGCTGTCTCCCTGTCTTGTCGGCACCACTCGATCGCGGTGCGAACTTTTTATCAGGGACTACAGTGGCATAGCCGCACGCCATCCGGAATTTCGATTTGCGAAAGCGCGCTTTCGCAAATGCTTATCAGGTGTGTCGGTTCACGCGATGCCGGATCGGTCGGCTCGCCGTCAAACGCGTGCGGGTCGGAACAATCAGGGCTTGTCCGCGCGCGCCTGGGTCAGTTCCTGCTGGGCTTCGCGCAGCTTCTTTTCGGCCTTTTCGATCTTGCGGGCGCGGCCGTCGGCGCGCGCATCGCGAAGTTCTTCTTCGCGCTCGCGCACCTTGCCTTCCTTTTCGGCAACGTCGCGTGTGTAGTCGGCCTGCAATGACTCGGGCGTGCACGAGGCACGCGCCTGTTTCAACGCCGTGCGCAAGCCATCGGCACGGCGTGTGTTTCCTGCGGCCTTGGCGTGCTCCAGATCCGCCTGAATGCGGCAGAATTTGGCTTCGCATCCCGTGGCCGCCACACATTGCTGTGCGCCTGGCACCGGGTGGGGGGCGGCGACTGGCGGGCTGGCGGCGATGGCCAGCGCAGGCAAGGTCAGCGCGGCTACCAAAGCGAAGGTGCGTGTGACGCGATGCGAGAAAGTCGAAACGATGGTCATGGTGTTTTCCGTATGGGTAATCAGCGTAGCAACGTGCCGGCCAGCGCCGCGGCCAGCAGCAGGGCACCCGTCCACAAATTGGCGCGAAACAGGCCGAAATTGCGGTCAGGGCGTTTGAGATCGAAGCGCCATGCCTGCCAACCCAGATGCAGACCCACGGCCAGCATGCCCACATAATAAGCGGGTGACAGGCCCATGGCCCAGCCTGCGCCTGTCCACAGCGCAAGGGTGCCGATGTAGAACCCGCTGACCCAGATCTTGCCGTTGTCCCGGAATTTCAGCGCAGTCGAACGCAGGCCCAGCCGGGCGTCGTCGCGCACATCGACATAGGCGTAGATGGTGTCATAGCCGATCTGCCAGAGCACCGCACCCACCCACATGGCGATCGCCGCGAGCGGCACCATGTCACGGGTATCGGACCAGGCCATCAGCATGCCCCAGTTGAATGCAATGCCCAGCACAGCCTGTGGCCAGTAGGTGAAGCGTTTGCACAGGGGATACAGGAACACCAGCGGGATCACACCCACTGCCAGCCATCGGCTCATGGGGTTGATCAGGAACAGCAACAGGGCGCACACGGCCAATTGGGCAAGCAGAAACACCACGGCTTGCGGCATGCTGACCTGTCCACTGGTCAGCGGGCGAAAGCGGGTGCGCTCGACGTGCTGATCGAAGTTGCGGTCGCACATGTCGTTGACCGTGCAGCCGATGCCACGCATGAGCAGGGCACCGAGTGAGAAGATGATCAGCCTGGCCAGTGTCGGCAGCCCGTCGGCGGCCTGCACCAAGGCTGCCAGACAGGGCAATAGCGTGAGCCAGGTGCCTATGGGGCGGTCGATGCGGCACAGGCGTGCATAGGGGCGCCACGACCTGGGCAACCAGCGGTCGACCCAGTCGTTAAACACAATATCGTTCAGGTCAGGGGCGGCAGGCGTAGCGGTCACAATCTCGAAGATGCAAAGAGGTGGAGCCCGAAGTGTAAAGCCTGCTGCCGGAGGGCATCACGCGACGGCGTGGGCTGCCTTGATCAGCCTGCCCAGAACCGACACCCCATACCGGATCTTTTCTTCCGGCACCGTGACGAAACTCAGTCGCAAGGTGTTGCGCTGTGGCTGCCCGGCAAAAAAAGGCGCGCCGGGAACGAACGCCACGTTCTCGGAGATGGCTTGCGCGAGCAGGGTGGTGGCATCGACATGGTCGGCCAGGGTGACCCAGATGAACATGCCGCCTTCGGGACGCGTCCATGTCGCCTGCGCAGGGAAGTCGCGGTCCATGGCGTCGAGCATGAATGCGCACTGCTGTTGATACAGCGACTGCACGCGCGGCAGGTGCTGGGCAAGAAACCCCGTTTTGACGACCTCGTAGACGGCCATCTGGGTCAATGTCGAGGTATGCAGATCGGTGGCCTGTTTGGCCTGCACCAGTTTGTCGATGATGCTTTTATCGGCCGCGATGTAGCCCAGGCGCAGCCCGGGTGCCAGTACCTTGGAGAACGAACCCAGCCGGATGACGTTGGCACCGCTTTGATTGGCCAGGCTGAGCAGGCTGGGTTCATGGGTGCCGGCGTAACGAAGTTCGCCATAGGGGTCGTCTTCGACGATGGGCAGGCCCAGCATGATTGCGCGCTGGATGAGTGCCTCGCGCCGGGCGCGCGACAGTGTCCGTCCGGTGGGATTCTGGAAATTGGGCAGCGCATACAGAAAGCGCGCGCCATCGGCCAGTTCGTCGGTGATCGCTTCGGGTATCAGGCCGCCTTCGTCGCTGGGTACGCTGGCATAGGCGGGCTGATACAGACCGAACGATTGCAGTGCGCCCAGATAGGTGGGGGTCTCCACCAATACCTTGCTGTTCTTGTCGATCAGCACCTTGCCCAGGAGGTCCAGCGCCTGCTGCGAACCCGACACGATCAGAATGTTCTCGGGCGTGACCTGCGCGCCGTTGCTGTTCAGCTCGTCTGCCACCCACGCGCGCAGCGGGGCATAGCCCTCGGTCGGGCCGTACTGCAGTGCGGTGTTGGGGTTGTCGGTCAGTACCCGGTTAAATGCCTCGCGCACCACCTCGACGGGAAACCCTGCCGCTGCCGGCAGGCCGCCTGCAAAGGAAATGACCTCGGGGCGTTCGGTGACCTTGAGGATTTCGCGGATGGCCGAGCTGTTGAGCAGGCGTGCGCGTTCGGAGAACGTGCAGGCGGGTTTGAATGACATGTCCATGGTGGCGTTCTGCGGATAGGGAGGTGGCACGGATCGGGAAAATCCATTGTGCCACTTCTGCGCACGCCTGCACGCGGCACCGTCTGATTTTCAGCCCTGTTCGCGCCGTTTTCGTCCACCGCGATCGGTCCATCCCAGCAGCGGCAGCCCTGCCGCCAGCACGGTCAGGCCCAGCAGCGCACCCAGTCCGGCGTAGCGCACGCTGGCCCAGGTCAGGGCCGCGCAGGCCAGAGCGAAGATCAGCGGGGTGAGCGGGTAGAGGGGCACCTTGAAGGGTCGGGGGCGATCGGGGTCCAGCACACGCAGGCGCCAGACCGAGAGGGCAACCAGCAGCATGAACATCCAGAACACCGGTGCGGTATAGGCCACCATGGTCTCGATGGCGTTGCCGCCGGAATGACCCGTGGTCATCAACGCCAGCACGATGAGTGCCAGCACGATGGCCGCCTGCACCAGCAGCGCACGACGCGGGCTCTGCGATCCCTGGTGCCATCGGCCCAGCGCCCGCAATTTCGGCAGATCTCGGCCCAGGGCGAAGTAGACCCGGGCACCGGTCAGGATGCTGCTGTTGATCGTGCACAGTGCCGTCAGGCTGACCAGCAGTCCCAGCGCCGTGGCGCCGGAGGGGCCGGCGGCGACCCGCATGAGGTCGGCCGCGACGGCGTGCGTCTGGCGCAGCCCCGCGAGGCCGAAAATCTCCAGAAAGGCGAGGTTGGCGAGGATATAACAGGCCGCCACGATCAGCGTGCCGATCACCAGCACCCGACTCACATTGCGACCCGGGTTTTCAAGCTCACCCGAAAGGTAGGCGGCCTCGTTCCAGCCACCGTAGGTGAGCAGCACCAGAATCAGCCCCATCCCCCAGGCGCCCGCCAGGCCTTCCCGGGCCGACGTGCCGGGCGTGACGATCGTCTCCATCACAGGCGGGCCCGATGCGAGCAGCCCCACTACGATGACCGCAGCCACCCCGCTGAGCGTGAGCGCGGTGAACACATGCTGAACGTTCTTCGATTCCCGCGTGCCCAGCATGTTCAGCACAGTCGTGCCCACGACTGCGAAGGCGGCATGCAGCGCCGGGCCGTAGGTGCCCAGCGGCATCAGATCGTTGGCGTACTCGCCATAGATAAATGCGGCGGCGGCAATCGAACCGGTCTGTACGACCATGCCGCGCGACCAGGCGAACAGAAAGCCCACGCGCGGGCCCCAGGCCCGCGTCAGGTAGTGATATTCGCCACCCTGGTGAGGGTAGGCCGAGCCCAGTTCGGCATAACACAGAGCCCCGATGAGCATGAGCCCGGCACCCACGACCCAGAACGTCATGTACATGGCGGGGGAATCGGCATGCTGGGCCACCAGCGGGGGAAAACCGAAGATGCCGATGCCCACGACCACACCGACCAGCAGCGCGATCCCGTCAACGACCGATAAGCCACCTGAAGGCAGCCCGGCGGGAACACTGCGTGTAGCGGATGAAGACACGGAACCTCTGCGTACAGACCCGGCAGGCTGCCGGGCGATAAGAATGTAACCTGACTGCCGGCACCGACCAAGGTTCCATCACCATGCAAACTTCTGTACGCGCCGGGCATGATGTCGTATCTTCTCGCCCGGCGGCACGTGTTGTACGCCTCGCTCGCGACTTTCCGGATTCCGCATGTCCCACACCATAGAAATTCTGGCTGCCCTGATGTTCGGCCTGGCCGTTCTGCATACGTTTTGCGTGCCTTTGTTCGCCCGCGTGGCTGCCAGGGGTGGCCCGCATGCGGGTATGTGGCACTGGCTGGGCGAGGTCGAATCGGTGTTCGGGCTGTGGGCGGCCGCGCTCGTGCTGGTGATTGCCGCCCTGGCGGGCGGCGCCACGGCGCTGGCCTATGTCGAGAGCCGCAATTTCGTCGAACCGCTGTTCGTGTTTGCCGTGATGGTCGTGGCCGCCAGCCGACCCATCATGCAAACCGTGGTGTCGCTGGCAAGTGCCGTCGCGCGGGTGCTGCCGGTGCGCCGGGATCTGGGCCTTTTCTGGATCACGCTTGCGCTGGTGCCTCTGATGGGGTCGCTGGTGACCGAGCCGGCTGCCATGACCCTGGCCGCGCTCATGCTTCGTGACACGTTCTTTCAGCGGCCATCGACGGCCTGGCAAAAGACGCTGGTGCTGGGTGTGTTGCTGGTCAATGTGTCGATCGGCGGGGTGCTGACCGCCTATGCGGCCCCGCCGGTGCTGATGGTGGCTGGCGTGTTCGGCTGGGACAGTGCCTTCATGGCCAGCACCTTTGGCTGGCGTGCGGCGATCGCCGTGGTCATCAATGCCAGCGTCGCGACCCTCGTGGTACGGCACTGCTTTGCGACCGTGCGCCCCGACCCGGCCGACCTGAGCGAGGCCATCGCCGATCCGCTCGGCCACCGGGCACGGGTGCCCCTGGCGGTGGTGCTTATCCATCTGGTCTTCCTGGTGGGGATCGTCGTGTTCTCTCATCATCCTGTGATCTTTCTGGCGCTGTTGCTCTTTTTCATCGGCTACGCCCACGCTTACGTCCGCCATCAGGATCGCCTGATGATCAAGGAAGGGCTGATGGTGGCGTTCTTCCTGGCCGGGCTCGTGGTGCTGGGCGGTTTGCAGCAGTGGTGGCTGCAGGATGCCTTGGGCGGGATGTCGCCCACGGTGCTGTTCTGGGGGGCGACGGCGCTGACCGCGGTGACCGACAATGCGGCACTGACCTACCTGGGCGCGCAGGTCACCGGCACCAGCGAGGCGTGGCGCTATGTGCTGGTGGCGGGGGCGGTGACCGGTGGGGGGCTGACGGT
>JBAZPE010000035.1:0-9840 GCA_041648375.1 Burkholderiaceae bacterium
GGCCATGCAACCGCGCATTTTGTTGATGGATGAGCCCTTCGCTGCGCTTGATGCCCTGACGCGGCGCAAGATGCAGGAGGAGTTGCTGATGCTGTGGGAGGACGTGAAGTTCACGCTGTTGTTCGTGACGCACGGCATCGATGAAGCGCTTGTGGTGGGCAATCGGATTCTGTTGCTCTCACCGCATCCGGGACGCGTTCGCGCCGAACTCAACGCGCATCAATTCTCCCTGAGCAGTCACGGGTCGGCAGCCTTTCAGTCAGCGTCGCAACGTATTCACGACTTGCTGTTCGAGGATCCGGCCGCGCAGGAATCGTCCACCCCACCGATGGCCAACTGGCGCGACCGCGCGGCGGCCTGAAGCGCTGATTATCTGGATTGTCATGACATCTACCCATGTGCCGGTCGTACGCCCGGAGTTTGAAGTGAAACTGGCGCCGCTGCCGGCATCCTATGCCACGCCATTGCCGCTGCCGTGGGTCGAGCGCGTGTGGCAGCAGCAATGGGTGCGCACCGCAGCCATTCTGGTGTTGCTGGCGCTGTTGTGGGAGGGCGCTGCGCGTTATACCGATAATGATTTGCTGTTGCCGGGTTTTCTGCAGACCGCGCAGGCATTTATCGACGGGATGCGCACAGGTGAGTTACTTTCGCGCGCCGCGCTTTCCCTGAACGTGTTGATCAAGGGCTATGTCATCGGCATCGTGGCCGCACTGGTGCTGACCTCGCTGGCCGTGTCGACTCGGTTCGGGCGCGATCTGCTTTCCACGCTGACATCCATGTTCAACCCGTTGCCCGCGATTGCGTTGCTGCCTCTCGCGCTGCTGTGGTTCGGCCTGGGCGAGGGCAGTCTCATTTTCGTGTTGATTCATTCCGTGCTGTGGGCGCTGGCGTTAAATACCTATTCCGGCTTTCAATCCGTGTCGGAAACCTTGCGCATGGCGGGCCGCAACTATGGCCTGCGTGGTTTGCCCTATGTGTTTCAGCTGCTGGTGCCTGCCGCGTTGCCGGCCATTCTCGCCGGCCTGAAAATCGGTTGGGCTTTTGCGTGGCGCACGCTGATCGCAGCCGAACTCGTGTTCGGTGCATCCAGTGGGAAGGGGGGATTGGGCTGGTATATCTTCCAGAGCCGCAACGAGCTCTACACCGATCGTGCGTTTGCGGGTTTGGCCGCCGTGGTCATTATTGGACTGCTGGTTGAAAGCTTGGGATTCAATACGCTCGAACGGTTGACGGTGCGACGCTGGGGCATGCAGCGCTAGATAGTCTGACTGGCCGCTTGCCCGCAGAAAAACCAGCGGCACACCCATCATTCGGATGTGCCGCTGGTTTGCTGGACCGACTCGTCCGGCTTCAGACGTCAGCCCCTGGGCTTGCGCAGACGCCCAATCAGGCGTCGCTCAAGCCCAGGGCTTTGGCTACACCCGCTGCATAGGCCGGGTCCGCGCGGCGGAAGTGTTCGAGCTGACGGCGCTGGATCGCTTCCGGAATGCCAGCCATGTGACGACCGATGTTGGCGAACAGGCGTTGCTTGGCGTCCTCGGGCATCAGGCGGAACAGTGCGCCGGGTTGCGAGTAATAGTCCTCGTCGACGCGGTGGTTCCAGCGGTCGGCCGCCTGGCCGTCCAGCGCCAGCGGTGGCTCGGCAGCAGACGGTGTTTCTTTCCATTGACCGTGGCTGTTGGGCTCGTAATTGACCGTGCCACCCAGGTTGCCGTCCATGCGTGCAGCGCCGTCACGATGGAAGCTCTGGTGTGGGCACCGCGGTGCGTTCACCGGGATCTGATGGTGGTTCACACCGACGCGATAGCGTGCGGCATCACCATACGAGAAGATCCGCGCCTGCAGCATCTTGTCGGGCGAGAAATCGATGCCCGGCACCACGTTGGCAGGGGTGAAGGCAGCTTGCTCCACATCGCCAAAGTAGTTCTCGGGGTTCTTGTTCAGTTCGAGGACACCGACTTCGATCAGCGGATAGTCGCCATGCGGCCAGACTTTGGTCAGATCGAACGGGTTGATGCGATAGGTGTGCGCATCGGCCTCAGGCATGATCTGCACCTTCAGCGTCCAGCGTGGGAATTCACCATTGGCGATGTGGTTGAACAGATCGCGCTGCGCGCTTTCACGATCACCGGCGACCACGTCTGCAGCCTCTTCGTCGGTATAGCAGGCAATGCCCTGTTCCGAGCGAAAGTGGAATTTGACCCAGAAGCGCTCGCCCTGTGCGTTGACGAAGCTGTAGGTGTGCGAGCCGAAACCGTGTTGCTGGCGGTAGTTCTGCGGCAACCCGCGATCACTCATCAGAATGGTGACCTGGTGCAGGGATTCCGGGCTCAGTGACCAGAAATCCCAGGCTGCGGCCGCGTTGCGCAGGTTGGTTTGCGGATCGCGCTTTTGCGTGTGGATGAAGTCGGCGAATTTCAGGGGGTCGCGAACGAAGAACACAGGCGTGTTGTTCCCCACCAGATCCCAGTTGCCCTGCTCGGTGTAGAACTTCACCGCAAAGCCGCGCACATCACGCTCGGCATCTGCGGCGCCGCGTTCGCCAGCCACGGTCGAGAACCGCAGGAACACCGGCGTTTCTTTGCCTACTTCAGAAAAAATCGCGGCGCGGCTATAGCGGCTGATGTCGTGGGTGACCTTGAAGGTACCGAATGCGCCCGAGCCTTTTGCGTGCACCACACGTTCCGGGATGCGCTCGCGGGCGAAATGGGCGAGCTTTTCGAGCAACCAGAAATCCTGCAGCAGGACAGGGCCCCGGGGGCCGGCAGTGATACTGTTGTTGTTGTCGGGGACGGGAGCGCCTGACGCGGTGGTTAAAGACTTGTGATCCAAGGGTCGTTCTCCTAGTGCGGCTTGATTTCCGACACTTTATCGTGACCCCCTTTATTTGTTAATTTGATTGTTTATTATCATTCGATAGTTTTTGGTAATGGCCTTTGCGTGCCTCGCGCCTGCGGCATTTTTCCCCGTCGTCGGATGCCGCGCCAATGAAAAACGCCTTGTCACTGGACAAGGCGTTCTGACTGCTGGGGTGGTGTTGGCGCGGTTGATTCAACCGCGCTTCACAGTCAGCGTTTGACCGCTTCCAGCGCCATCGTGCGTTCCATCTTCTTGGTGATGTAGTACTGCTGGGCGATCGACAGGGTGTTGTTGACGCACCAGTACAGCACCAGACCAGCCGGGAAGAAGAACATCATTCCACCGAATACCAGCGGCATGATCATCATGATCTTGGCCTGCATGGGGTCCGGCGGCGTGGGGTTCAGACGGATCTGCAGGAACATCGTGGCCATCATGATGGCGGGCAGAATGAAGAACGGATCACGGATCGACAGATCCTGTACCCAGAGAATCCAGGGCGCGCCGCGCATCTCGACGCTGGCCAGCAGCACCCAGTACAGCGAGATGAACACCGGGATCTGCACCACCATGGGCAGGCAGCCACCGAGCGGGTTGATCTTCTCGGTGCGATACATCTCCATCATGGCCTGGTTCAGCTTGGTGCGATCGTCACCGAATTTCTCTTTCAGTGCGGCCAGGCGCGGGGCCACGGCCTTCATGCGTGCCATCGAGCGATAGCTTGCCGCAGCCAGCGGATAGAACACGGCCTTGATGATCACGGTCAGCGCAACGATCGTCCAGCCCCAGTTGCCCAGCAGGGTGTGCAACCAGGTCATCAGACCGAACAAAGGCTTGGCGATGATGGTCAGGAAGCCATAGTCGACCACCAGTTCCAGGCCAGGTGCCACGGCTTCCATGGCTTTCTGGTCTTGCGGACCAATCCACAGCTTGGAATCGACACCCGTGCTGGCGCCAGGGGCAACCATGCCCAGGCCTTCGATGGTGCGTGCGGCATACAGGTTGTTCTGAACCTGGAGCAGCTCGTTCGTGCGGGCTTTGCCTTGCGGGGGTACCCATGCCGTGGCGAAGTAGTGCTGGACGATACCGATCCAGCCGTTGTCGGCCTGGCGAACATAGCTGTTCTTGTTTTTCTGGATGTCCGAGAACGTGACTTTCTGGAATTTCTCGGCTTCGCTATAGACCGCCACGCCTGTGAACGTGTGGTAGAAGCTGGATGTATCCGACGGATCGTTACCATCGCGCTCGAGCTGCAGGTACAGCGACGGCGACACGGCCTGGGTGCCCACGTTCTGCACGTCGTGACGCACGTCGATGGCGTACTGGCCACGGCGCAGGGTGTATGTCTTGATCAGTTTCAGATCGCCGGACTGCGCCTCGAACGTGACGACCAGGTTCTCACCGGTCAGGCTACGCTCGGTAGAGGTCATGCGAAACGGCGTCTGGTGCGTGGGGAACGATGCCCCGTTGGGTGCGCCCACGACGCCGGACTGAACGACGTATTGCAGGGCATCGGACTTGTCGAGCAGCACGAAGGGATGTTCGACGTCGCCGGACACCGGATACTTCAGCAGCTCGGCGCGCACGATCTGTGCACCGGTGGTGTCAAAGGTCAGGCGCAGCACATCGCTGCTGATGACGATCTGCTCGGAACTGGCTGCCAGCGGCGCTGAAGAGCCTGGGACCGTGCTGGACGGACCTGCCTGCGCAGCGCTGGGGGCGGCGGGCACGGAAGGCGTGATCGAGCCCGAGCCGGCGCGTTCTGCTTCGGTCTGAGGATCTGCAGCCTTCTGTGTTTGCGGCGCGCCACCGAAAAGGGAGGCCTTGCCGTTATGGGTCTGCCAGTTGTTCCACAGGAGCAACAGGGAGAAGGAGAAGATCATCCAGAGGACGGTGCGTCGGATATCCATGGTGCCTAAGAAGTTATGTGCGAGCAGTGAAGCCCGCCAGTTTAGCGTCTACAGCTTACGAACGGTTGTGCTCAGAGCAGCAGGAGGGGTGATGAGTTCCATCGCTGCCCGGCACCGGGTCGTAACCGCCAGCGCAAAAGGGGTTGCAACGACCAATACGTCGGATTGCCATCCAGCCACCTCGCCAGGCGCCATGAAGTGAAATCGCTTCCATGGCATAGGCCGAGCAGCTTGGGGTGAAACGGCACTGCCGACCGATCCATGGACTCAGAAAGTACCGGTAGAACCGTATCAGCAGCAGCAAGGCCGTTTTCACGACCTGCATACCCGTGCAAAGTGCGCGTCCACCTCGGTGCGCACGCTTTGTTTCAAGACCGTCAGCGTGACGGGCGCGACTTTTCCGTTGAGCCTGACGACATAGTCGCCCGCAGGCATGCTCTGGCGCGTCGCGCGAAACGATTCGCGGATGACGCGTTTGATTGCGTTGCGTGTCACTGATCGCTGGGCGAAACGCTTGGCGATGATCAGACCCAACCGGGCACAGGGCTCGGGTGCATCTTCGGGCAGTGGAGCGGCGGAAACAATGAACAAAGCCCCTCGGGCCAGACGCTTGCCCTTCAGGGCGGCGCCAAACTCGGAGGGGCGATGCAAGCGGGCCTCCGGAGGGAAGCTCGCGTCAGCCATCAACAAGACGCTGGCGCTTAGACGGCCAGGCGCTTGCGGCCCTTGGCGCGACGTGCGCTCAGGACAGCACGGCCCGAACGGGTCTTCATGCGCGCACGGAAACCGTGGGTGCGTTTGCGACGGGTAACGGAAGGTTGGAAAGTACGTTTCATGACAGACCCACAAAGAACAAGTCGGGCAACTGAGGTTCCCCGACAGACGGAATTCGGCTAAAGCCCGACATTTCATCAAGTTTCCCGTTGCTTGTCAATCAGTTAGCAGGGCTAATTCCCGCATTGTGTGTCGGAGACTGTGGATAACTTGGGGTCTGGCGAGGTAGAATCGAGGTTTGAATAGCGAGCGACATGAAAGAATTCTGGCAGACCTGCGTCAGTCGCCTTGAGCAGGAATTCCCTCCCCAACAGATCAGCGCGTGGATTCGGCCGCTGGTGCCGGTCGATTACGACCAGGACCAGGCCGTTCTGCGTGTGGCTGCGCCCAATCGGTTCAAGCTTGATTGGGTGCGTAAGAATTTCGCCGCTCAAATCGAATCGCTGGCTGCCGAGTATTTTCAACGTCCGGTTCAGGTGCAGTTCGAATTGCCCAGCCAGGGTGCAAGTGCCGGCCCACGCATTCCCACGGCGCCGCGAGCAGGCAGCCCCGAGCCCATGGCACCCGCACCTTCGGCTGCGTCCACGTCGCAGGCACCGCCCGCTGCCGCGGCTGCGCCGGCCTCGCAAGACGGGCCGGTGTTCTCCGGCGGGTCGGCCGCGGTCGATGCGGCCAACATCGTGTATGAGCGCTCCCGCCTCAATACCGACCTGACGTTCGATAACTTCGTGACCGGTAAGGCCAACCAGCTCGCGCGCGCGGCTGCGCTTCAGGTTGCCGAGAATCCCGGCGTGTCCTACAACCCGCTGTTCTTGTATGGCGGCGTGGGCCTGGGCAAGACCCACCTGATTCACTCGATCGGTAACGCGATGGTTGCAGGTGGTACGGGCGTGCGCGTGCGCTACGTCCATGCCGACCAATACGTGTCCGATGTGGTCAAGGCCTACCAGCGCAAGGCGTTCGACGATTTCAAGCGCTATTACCATTCGCTCGATCTGCTGCTGATCGATGACATCCAGTTCTTTTCCGGCAAGAATCGCACGCAGGAAGAGTTCTTCTATGCGTTCGAAGCCATGGTCGCGCAGCGCAAGCAGATCATCATCACCAGCGACACCTATCCCAAGGAACTGGCCGGCATCGATAGCCGGCTGATCTCGCGTTTCGATTCCGGGCTCACCGTGGCGATCGAGCCGCCCGAGCTTGAAATGCGCGTGGCCATTCTGTTGCGCAAGGCCGAGTCCGAGGGATTGCCCATGCCCGAGGAGGTCGCGTTCTTCATTGCCAAGCATCTGCGCAGCAATGTCCGTGAGCTCGAGGGTGCGCTGCGCAAGGTGCTGGCCTATGCCCGCTTTCATGGCCGCGACGTGTTGTCGGTCGAAGTGTGCAAGGATGCGCTGAAGGATCTGCTGTCAGTGTCCAACGGCCAGATCACGGTCGAGAACATTCAGAAGACGGTCGCCGACTTCTACAAGATCAAAGTGGCCGACATGTATTCGAAGCGTCGGCCTGCCAATATTGCCATGCCGCGCCAGGTGGCCATGTACCTGGCAAAGGAATTGACCCAGAAAAGTCTGCCGGAGATCGGGGATCTCTTTGGTGGACGGGATCACACCACCGTTTTGCACGCGGTGCGCAAGATATCCGATGCGCGCGGTAAACAAGCTGAACTGAACCATACCCTTCACGTGTTGGAACAAACTCTAAAAGGATGATCATGCAACTCGTACAAACGACACGCGATGCGTTGCTCAAACCGCTGTCAATCGTTGCGGGCATCGTCGAAAGACGACACACCCTGCCGATTCTGGCCAACATCCTGATGCGCAAGGAAGGTAATCGCGTGGCGTTCATCGCTACCGATCTGGAAGTGCAGATCACCACACACGCAGAGTTCGGCGTGGGTCCCGAAAACGAGTCGATCACCGTCGCTGCCCGCAAGCTGCTGGACATTCTGAAAGCCTTGCCCGATGTCGGCGACGTGCGCATGAGCCTGGCCGATGCGAAGCTGACCGTGCAGACTGGCAAGAGCCGCTTCAACCTGCAGACCCTCGCTGCCAGCGAATTCCCCACCGTGGCTCAGCCCGAGGCGTTCACCACCTCGCTGACCCTGCCGCAGAAAACCCTGCGCCACCTGCTGAGCATGGTGCATTTCGCAATGGCGCAGCAAGACATCCGTTATTACCTCAACGGCATGCTGCTGGTGTTTGAACCCGGTCTGGTGCGCTCGGTTGCCACCGACGGTCACCGCATGGCGCACTGCGCCGCCCAAGCCGATGGCATCAGCGAGCGTCAGGACGTGATCGTGCCGCGCAAGACGGTGCTGGAAATGCTGCGCCTGCTCTCCGACACGGAAGACCCCGTGTCCATTGAAGTGGCGCCTGGTCAGATTCGCTTTCGCTTCGGTGATGTCGAGCTGGTATCCAAGCTGGTCGAGGGCAAGTTCCCTGATTTCAAGCGGGCGATTCCGCAGGACTACACCCAGCAGTTCGAAGTGAACCGCGACGTGCTGCAGGGCAGCTTGCAACGCGCGGCGATTCTGACGATGGACAAGTTCAAAGGTGTGCGCCTGCAGTTGGCTGATCACCAGATGAAGATCTCGTCCTCGAACGCCGCACAGGAAGAAGGCCAGGAAGAAATCGACATCGATTACTCCTTCGCCCCTCTGGATGTGGGTTTCAACGTCAGCTATCTGTTGGACGTGCTGGGCAACGTCAAGACAGAAAAAATCATCTGGTCCGTGAAGTCCGATGCCACGGCATCGGCGTTGATCACGTTGCCCGGTGATGACCAATTCAAGTATGTCGTCATGCCGATGCGGATTTGATCCGTTCGGTGTGCAATTGACCGCATTCCTGACCGGTGTGGACCCTGTTCACACCGGCTCGGCCGTGAGGCCGCTTTATAGGTGCAATGAACCGCTATGTCAGATCAAGAAAATGTGAAACCCGATACAGACGCCTATGGCTCGAGCTCGATCAAGATGCTCAAGGGCCTGGAGGCCGTTCGCAAGCGTCCCGGTATGTACATCGGCGACACCTCGGATGGCACAGGTCTGCATCACATGGTTTTCGAAGTGGTGGACAACGCCATCGATGAGGCGCTGGCGGGGCATTGCGACGACATCGTCGTCACCATCCATACCGACAATTCGATCTCGGTGACCGATAACGGCCGGGGTATTCCGACCGATATCCACAGGGATGACGAATTCCATCGCAGCGCGGCCGAAATCGTGATGACCGAGCTGCACGCCGGCGGCAAGTTCGACCAGAACTCCTACAAGGTGTCCGGCGGTCTGCACGGGGTGGGCGTGTCCTGCGTGAACGCGCTGTCGGAATGGCTGCGGTTGACGATTCGTCGTAACGGCCAGGTGCATCAGATGGAGTTTCAGCGCGGCGCACGCGTTGAGCCCCTGACGGTCACCGGCGCGACCGAGAAGCGCGGCACCGAAGTGCGCTATCTGGCCGATAACGAGATCTTCAACAACATCGAATACCACTACGAGATTCTGGCCAAGCGCCTGCGCGAACTCTCGTTCCTGAACAACGGCGTGAAGATCCGTCTGATCGACGAGCGCCAGAACAAGGAAGAAAACTTCGCCTTCTCTGGTGGGGTACGCGGTTTCGTCGAGTACATCAACCGCAGCAAGACCGTGCTGCACCCGAACGTGTTTGCGGTCGAAGCCGAGTCCAGCGCGGGCGGCGTGACGGTGGGTGTTGAAGTCGCCATGCAATGGAACGACAGCTACGCCGAGAACGTGCTGTGCTTCACCAACAATATTCCGCAGCGCGATGGCGGCTCGCACATGACCGGCTTTCGCGCCGCCGTCACGCGCGTGCTGAACAAATACATCAGCGATAACGAACTGGCCAAGAAAGCCAAGGTCGAGACCACGGGCGATGACATGCGCGAAGGCCTGGCCTGCGTGCTGTCGGTGAAAGTGCCCGAGCCCAAGTTCAGCAGCCAGACGAAAGACAAGCTGGTGTCCAGCGAAGTGCGTCCGGCGGTGGAAGACGCCGTCGCCCGCACGCTGGAGACCTGGTTGCTGGAGCATCCCAACGATGCGAAAGCACTGTGCAACAAGGTTGTGGAAGCGGCACGTGCGCGCGAAGCCGCACGTCGTGCACGTGAAATGACGCGTCGTAAAAGCGTGCTTGAAGGTGCTGGGCTGCCGGGCAAGCTGGCCGACTGCCAGGAAAAAGATCCCGCCCTGTGCGAGATCTACATCGTCGAGGGTGACTCGGCAGGCGGCTCGGCCAAGCAAGGTCGCGATCGCAAGTTCCAGGCCATTCTGCCC